>JBDTWQ010000211.1:0-2957 GCA_040006595.1 Nitrosospira sp. | reverse complement strand
TAGTTCGTTTCACGTTTCTCATTTCAGGCCCCTTGCCGCGCGACGGAACTTCGCCTGAAAACTATTATCTTATCCACATGAAATTTCGCTATTTAATTACTATTCTGCCGATACTGTGTGCGGCGAATGTTTTTGCTGGCGATTTGCCTGATCTTGGCGATGTTTCCCAGGCTACCATTTCGCTCCGTCAGGAACGGGAGCTTGGCCTGCAGATTATGTCCGAAATTCGCGCCGACCCCAGTTATCTTGATGATGCCGAAATTGCTGGTTATCTCACCAATCTCGGCAACAGGTTGATTCTCGGCTCCCGTGAAGCACATCCCAACCAGGAATTTGAGTTCTTTGCCGTGCAAGACCCGGCGATCAATGCGTTTGCGCTGCCCGGCGGCTTCATGGGCTTCAATACCGGACTTATTCTCACGGCGCAAAGCGAATCGGAGCTGGCTGGTGTAATGGCGCATGAACTCGCGCACGTTACCCAGAAACATCTCGCACGCATGATCGCTGCACAAAAATACAGCATGCTGACGTCTCTGGCGGCAGCAGCGGTAGCAATTCTGGCTTCACGTACGAATCCACAGGCGGGAGCGGCTGTTCTGGCGGCCTCGCAAGCCCGCCAAATTCAATCGCAGCTGGATTTCACTCGCGACCACGAAAAAGAGGCCGATCGCATCGGCCTGAATATACTGGTCAATGCTGGCTTTGATCCGCAGGGAATGTCGGAGTTTTTTGAGCGCCTGCAAAAAGCCGGACGATTCCAGGAGAATGGTGCGCCTTCGTATCTGCGCACTCACCCAATTACCTATGAGCGTATCGCAGATATTGAAAACCGCACTCACAATATGTCTTACCGGCAGGTTCCTGACAGTCTCGATTTCCAACTGGTGCGAGCCAAGTTGCGTGCTTCCCTGGAAAATCCAGGAGATGCGATAGAGTATTTTGACTCCGTTCTGCGAGATAAACGCTATACCAATGAGGCTGTGGAGCGCTACGGTTTAACCAATGCCTTATTGCGAGATAGAAATTACGCACGTGCAAATAAGGAATTGGTGCTGCTATATGAAAATTTACAGTCTGGCAATTCCAGTAAAGCACTAGAGAACCATCATCTCGGCGCAACTATCCAGATCGCACGCAAAATGCTCCCATCCAGCCCCATGATCGAGACCCTTGCGGCCCGTGTCAAACTTGCTACCGGACAAACTGCGGAAGCCCTCGACATTTATCGGGCTGCGCTACGAATATATCCGCAGCATCGAGCATTGGTCTACGACTACGCCGATGCGCTGCTTCGTAATAATAGCGCCGACACTGCGCTCAAATTTGTCAGCCAGCAATTGCAGTTTACCCCCAATGACACCCGCCTTTACCGATTAAAGGCGCAAAGCTACGCGTCGTTAGGGGACCCGATGTCGCAGCACCGCGCACAGGCAGAAGTTTATACGCAGCAGGGCAATTTCTCGGCAGCCATCGAACAATTGCAGATCGCGTTGAAAAGTAATGAGGGGGATTTCTACCAGATGTCCAGCTTAGAAGCGCGCCTCAAGGAATTGCGCGCATTGGCTGCCGCCAACAAGAAAGAGAAGTCGGGTTGGTAACCAGATAGCTATCTCTGCAACGGAAATACTACTAATAAAAACGTTCCGGCCGGTGTGTTTCAGGTAACATTCCGCCTTCATTTTTTCCCCCTGTTACCAATACTTATTAGTCATCTCATTATTCACGTATGGCGTTTATTCCGCGCACCCGACTGCTCATCATTATCCTGGCGCTGCTATTGGCTGCCGCAGTTGGCGTGTGGTACTGGCAAGCGAAGCCCGACTCCGGGCAGGAACGATACAAAACCCAGATAGTCGACAATGGTGATATCGTACAAAGCATTACCGCCAACGGTACGCTCAATCCCGTAGTGCTGGTAAATGTCGGTACACAGGTGTCGGGCACGGTATACAAATTGTATGCAGACTTCAATGACCGGGTCGAGGCGGGAAACATACTCGCGGAACTTGATCCGTCGCTGTTTCGAGCCCAGTTGCGGCAGACGGAAGCCAATCTGGCAAATACTCAAGTTGCGCTGAAGCTGGCTCAAAGGAAGATGGACCGTAACCGCTCGCTGAAGGAACAGGGCTTTATATCCGGCGATGCGCTGGACACGGTCGAACAACAGTTGGAACTAGCTCGCGCCCAACTTGCAGTAGATGCGGCGCAGCTCGCGCGTGACCGCACCAATCTCAATTACAGCGTTATTCGCTCACCCATTTCGGGCGTTGTGATAGCACGCAATGTGGACGTTGGCCAGACTGTGGCAGCCAGTTTCCAGACGCCTACTTTGTTTCAGATCGCCAATGACTTACGCCAGATGCAGATTGATACCAGCGTGGCGGAAGCAGATATCGGCCAGTTGCACCTCGGTCAACAGGTAAACTTCACGGTTGACGCTTTTCAGGAGCGTGAGTTTACCGGCACGGTAAAGCAGTTGCGTCTTAATCCCACCATCCAGCAAAATGTAGTTTCATACAATGTAGTGGTGGCGGTAGCCAACGACGATGAGGTTTTGCTGCCCGGCATGACCGCCAACGTCCGCTTTACCATCAAGCAGAAAACAAATGTACTGCGGGCCCCCAATGCAGCGTTGCGCTACAAGCCAGCCGAGGCCGACTCCGATTCCGTAACGACACCTCCCCGGCAACCAGGCCGGCATGTGCTTTATCGGCTGGAAGGTGATAAATCCGTCCCCGTCAATGTCAAAACGGGCATTTCTGATAATAACTTCACAGAGATTCTGGAAGGTGAAATTAGCGAAGGCGATAAACTGATAACTCGAGAAGTCACGGACAAGGAAAAGTCCGGCAGCAAGCTCAGGTTCAGAATGTTTTGATGAGGCCGCACGAGAACCATATTTCCGGCAAATCGCTGATCAAGGTAGAGAATGTCTGCAAGACGTACAGCCTGGAGAG
>JBDTWQ010000210.1:0-2659 GCA_040006595.1 Nitrosospira sp. | reverse complement strand
TTTCGAGCATAATTTCTTGACTAAATGCTCGTTTCCCTTTAAATTGCAGCATTCTCTTCTCCCCCGGCAATTTTCTAAAAGGATCACCGTTGTGACACTAGGTCTTATTGACTTACCTTGGTGGGGTTATATTGTAGTTACCCTGGTTCTCACCCATATAACCATAGCCAGCATCACGATATTTCTGCATCGCCATCAGGCTCACCGCTCCCTGGAGCTGCATCCGCTGCCCAGCCATTTTTTCCGTTTCTGGCTGTGGATGACTACTGGCATGGTTACCAAGGAATGGACGGCGATCCATCGTAAGCATCACGCCAAATGCGAGACCTCTGACGATCCCCATAGTCCGCAGGTGCTCGGCATCAATAAAGTGCTGAGAGAAGGATCGGAGCTCTATCGGAAAGAAGCCAAGAACCTGGAAACCCTTGAAAGATATGGGCATGGTACACCGGATGACTGGCTTGAGCGCAATGTCTACTCCAAGCATAGCGCCAAGGGCATCGCACTGATGCTTATCATCAACCTTATTCTATTCGGTCCTATTGGACTTACGATCTGGGCGGTACAGATGGCATGGGCGCCGATCACGGCTGCCGGTATCGTCAACGGTGTTGGCCACTACTGGGGGTATCGCAACTTCCAGGCGGAGGATGCCAGCCGTAATATTACGCCTTGGGGTATTCTCATTGGCGGGGAAGAATTACACAATAATCACCACGCCTACGCTACTTCCGCGCGGTTATCCAATAAATGGTATGAGTTCGACATTGGCTGGATGTACATATGCATCCTGCAATCGATGGGATTAGCTCAGGTAAAGAAGGTGGCGCCCAAATTGCGCCTCGATGCGGCCAAGACGAAATGTGACCTTGACACGCTGCATGCTGTCATTTCTCACCGCTACGAAGTACTGGCAAAGTATGCCCAATCTCTCAAGCACACGCTGGCCAAGGAAATTGATCATCTGAAAGAATCAGCTACGCATCTCGACGTGGATCGCTCCACTCTTAGACGCTGGGTGCTTGCTGACTCCAAAACGCTGCAAGAAGATGAGCGCGCCAAGCTGAATCTGGTGTTGAGCAAGACCCGAACGCTTGACAAGGTGTACACAATGCGTGAGGAACTTATAGCGGTTTGGCAGCGCTCCACCACGTCCAAAGATGAGTTGGTCAAGCAATTAGAAGACTGGTGTCATCGCGCTGAGGAAAGTGGTATTGAAGTGCTGGCAAAATTTTCCCGCAGACTACGCTCTTACGCCTAAGAAATTAAAAGCAACACATATAAAAACCCGCCATTGGCGGGTTTTTATATTGGGCTTGATACTTTTTTTCAAGAAGATTGCATGATACGGAAAGTCTTCCAGGCGACAAGGTGTTACTTGAGCTTGATTTCCTTATATTTGACGTGCTTGCGCGCTACCGGATCGAATTTCAGAATTTCTAATTTCTCCGGAGTGGTGCGTTTATTTTTGGTAGTGGTATAGAAATGACCGGTTCCAGCCGAAGATTCAAGTTTTATTTTTTCCCGCATGATAATGTCCTTGGATTACGAAGCCTGGGTGTCGTTTCATAGCCCAGGCGTTTCATTGATTTTTAAATGCTATCGCCGCGGGCGCGAATGTCGGCCAATACCGCGTCAATACCGTTCTTGTCTATTGTGCGCAATGCTACGTTGGACAAACGCAGGCTGATCCAGCGATTCTCGCTCTCAACCCAGAACCGTCGACGCTGCAAATTGGGCAGAAAGCGCCGTTTGGTCTTATTGTTAGCGTGGGAAACATGATTGCCGGTCATCGGTTTCTTGCCAGTTACCTCACATACTCGTGCCATGATGAGCCGCTCCAAATTCGGAAAACGCATATTATAGCCCGATTTCGATGATTTCCTCAAATCAAATCAATCCACGTTCGGCGAACGACATGGCTGTTCCACCGCCAATAATGAAATGATCCAGGACTCTCACGTCCACCAGCGCGAGTGCCTGCTTTAACGATTGAGTCAGAATTTCGTCCGCCTGACTAGGTTCCGCCACGCCGGAAGGATGGTTGTGTGCAAAAATAATGGCTGCCGCGTTATGATGCAACGCCCGTTTCACCACTTCTCGCGGATAAACGCTGGTCTGGGTGAGCGTGCCATTGAATAGTTCCTCGGTTGCGATAGCGCGATTCTGGGAGTCGAGAAAAATGCCTACGAAGACCTCGTATTTTTTGCCTTGGAGACCGAGGCGCAAATAGTCGCGTACTGATTTCGGCGAGCTCATCGTATCGCCGCTTTTGAGCTTTTCTTCCAGGGCTCGACGCGCCATTTCCAACACCGCCTGTAATTGGGCATATTTGGCCGGACCCATTCCTGGCACTTCGCAAAAAATGTGTTGATCTGCTGCAAACAGGCCTGTCAAACCGCCAAAACGCTTAAGCAACTCCCGCGCCAGATCTACCGCGCTCTTCCCAGCTATGCCCGTACGCAGGAATATCGCCAGGAGTTCGGCATCGGAAAGATTCCCGGCTCCATTCTTCAGAAGTTTTTCGCGCGGGCGTTCGGATTCGGGCCAATCTGGAATTGCCATGATGGAGTGTGTTGCGTCAAAGTAAAGGAAAAAAGATAATTCATGAACCTGGAAAAAATGATCAAACGGATGAGGATGTCGTCCCTTTAATGGA
>JBDTWQ010000209.1:0-8973 GCA_040006595.1 Nitrosospira sp. | reverse complement strand
GGGATGTTCTACTGGAATTTCTGGGATACGGAACCGAACACCAACCCTTATATGCAAGGGACCTATCTCGGCAAGAAGAGCATACTGAATCTTGAAGCCGGTTTCGCCACGCAGAAAGCTGCCACGTGGACGGGTACCTCTGCGGCAAACGCCCAATTTCATGATATGACTCACTGGTCAGTCGCTATGTTTCTGGATGCGCCGGTAGATAAAGTAAAGGAAACGGCAATTTCCGCTTACGCGGGATATTTTAATTTTAACTACGGGCAAAATTACCTTCGCTACAACGGCAATGGTCAGAACTCGGCTAATGGAGCTGGGGCTGGAATCAGCGGCGGTGGTAATGGCGGCGCTTTTGGCAACACTTACCCTATGTTTGGTACGGGTGATATGGTGTATGCACAGATCGGGTATATATTGCCAAAAGATTTGCTTGGGGGAAATAATGGCCAACTGCAACCCTACGCTTCTATAACGAGCGCGCAGTGGCAGGCCGTGCATGACCGGATGAATGTGTTCAACGCGGGAGTCAACTGGTTGATGAAGGGGCATAACAGCAAAATTACCTTTGATTACCAAAATAGGCCCATATTCAATTTGAATGCCTCAAATGAACTCGTAAAAACCTCCAGCAGAGGACAATTCGTCGTGCAATATCAGATTGCTTTTTAGCCTGGCAGATCCCCTATTCGACCAGGCAGACGATGAGATCTGCCTGGTCGATGCACCTCTCCTCATTTTTCCCTTATAAAAATTTCGGCTGTAAATCAGCTTGAATTTGATATCTCCGCAGGTAATCTTTCCGGTATCCGACATCCGATGATTTACCCATTGGATAAATTGGGCGTCTATTCCAATACTCAGAAAAGCGTAAGGACTCAGCAGGTATCCATACGCCGTTTGGAATTTTTCCGCGTGCCTGCCTGTTCGAGTCATCTACTATTATCCGCCGACATGTCAAACGCAAAGCTATACCAGATATTTGCAAATCTATGAAGAAATTGTGAGTGTGCTGGCGCACAGAAATATGGGAGTTGGGCAGCGTATTATTTAATTTCTACCCCAACAAATCCCGTATCCCGTCGGTTGGGAATGAAGGCTTGGACTGTAACGAGAACTGCGTAAATCGTGAAGAAAGCTGATAACGATGCGTACTCGTTCAAGCCGAGACCCGAAAGTGGTGCTTGCTGTTTCCGAGAATCGAAAAAGCCCAAGGGCGTTGCACGTGCGGACCCGAGCCAAGCAGGAGATCGCGCAATAAATGAGAATGCCAGCAATTTTTTAGGCTTGATTGCGGACAGTGAGCTTGAAATAATCGGCCTGTTCATCAGAAACAGAACCTTTTCAGATTCGGCTCGTTCCGGACCTCAGAAAAACATCGTCGCACTCCTTAATACCATGATGTTCGGCCCGGTAGCTAAGCAGTTTGCTAATGAATGTTTCCCATGGTGCACGCGCCACAACATATGAATCAGTCAGCTAAAACGGCATCGAAAACCGAAGGGAGTTCAATGATTCTCAGTTGATTTTGGTGTGCAGTTAATCCTGTTTCTAATGGTCAATTCACGCGGAGAATCGCTGCTTTTTAGCTGCTAGCTCAGAAATGAAAGTTATCGAATCGGGGTTTCATTCTAGCGCGGCCGCAAAATTTACGTCCGTCCTGACAGCGGCTGTGTTGCCCACCACCATGGCGATAATGTCGAACGTGGCGAACGCGACGAATGCACCGCTAAACTATTTCCTGCACAGTTATGGTCCGGCAGCCAAACCGACAATGTACCTGGGGTGGCTACTTGCAAGCCTGTCAGTGACTGTTTTCCTCATCATCGCGCTACTGATGGTAGCGGCTATGCTCCGTAAGCGTCCCGTTGCCGATCCGCGCGCGATTGGCCGTGAAGATGAAGGGCTTCGGTGGATATATATCGGAACGGGAATTTCCACCTGCATATTGTTTGGTCTGGTTATTTACTCGTTAATGGTGCTGAACGAGGTCGCGAAACCCCCGCAGGCCCCGACCGTTACGCTGGTTGTTACGGGGTATGACTGGTGGTGGAAAATTGAGTATGAACACGATGATCCTGCGCGACGCTTTATTACTGCCAATGAGCTACATATACCTGTGGGCCAGCCTATTCTTATCAAGCTGAAAAGTGCAGATGTCATTCACGCCTTTTGGGTGCCGACGCTCGGCGGAAAAACACAAATGATTCCGGGGCTGACGAATCAGCAATGGATCCAGGCCGATGAGCCCGGCATATATTTGGGGCAATGCACCCAGTTTTGCGGCGTCGGCCATGCACACATGGGTCTGGAGATTATTGCTGAAAGTGCCCAGGACTTCGAGAAATGGCGGAAGGCCCAGCGCCGAACAGCTCCACTTGTCCCCATGGCGAGCGAAGATCCAGGACAAAAACTGTTCATGGATCGGTGCGCCGGCTGTCATACGATCCGTGGAACCGATGCTACGGGCGAGCATGCTCCTGATCTGACTCATTTAAACTCACGACGCCGACTTGCGGCTGGACTATTAACCAATACGCCTGACCATTTGATGAACTGGGTCGTCAACGCACAACAGCTCAAGCCAGGATCGCGTATGCCAAGCATTGCATTATCGGAATCTGAGACATCCGCACTGGCGTTATTTTTATCGACATTGGATTAGAGAACGCATGGCCATCTCTGACATGACACATAACCCGCCGGACGATCGCCTTAACCGTGTGCCCGACTTTGGCCGCGCTCCGATTGGTTCGGCTGCCGAAGCGCATCTCGCCCATATATGGGAATCGGCGCCCGGCTGGCGCGGCTGGCTTTCTACAGTCGATCATAAGACGATCGGTCTGCGATATCTCGTCACGGCATTCATTTTCTTGCTGATGGGAGGCATCGAGGCGCTGATCATGCGTCTGCAACTCGCCCGTCCGGATCAGACTTTGCTCACCCCGGAACAATATAACCAACTTTTCACGATGCACGGCGTAACAATGATTTTCCTGTATGCCCTGCCGATATTATCGGGGTTTTCCAATTATCTCTGGCCGTTATTGCTAGGCTCCCGTGATATGGCCTTCCCGCGCCTTAACGCCCTTTCCTATTGGGTTTTCCTGTTTGCGGGTATCTTCATGTACGTAAGCTTTCCTCTCGGTCAGGCACCGAACGCCGGCTGGTTCAACTATGTCCCTTTTGCGGGGCCCATCTATAACACCGGTCCTAATATCGATGTCTTTGCACTCGGCATGGTGCTGTTGGGAATATCAACCACCGTCGGATCAGTCAATTTTGTGGTCACGCTATTCCGTATGCGAGCACCGGGCATGACAATCAACCGGGTACCAATTCTGGTCTGGGGCACACTCACTGCATCCGTGGCCAATCTTCTGGCTATCCCCGCAGTCAGCCTTGCATTTTTTTTGTTGTGGCTTGATCGTCAGATCGGCACCCACTTTTTCGATGTAGCCAATGGCGGCAAACCACTGCTGTGGCAGCACTTGTTCTGGATCTTTGGACATCCATGGGTTTATGCAATCGTGCTTCCCGCGATGGGCATTGTTTCCGACGCATTGCCAACATTTTGCCGCCGTCCGCTCGTCGGTTACACGGCAATGGCGCTCGCTACCATGGCGACCATGCTGATCGGTTTCGAGGTATGGATTCATCACATGTTTGCTACCGGTTTGCCGACCGTTGCCTTGTCGATTTTCGGTGCCGCCAGCATGGTGATTTCAATCCCGAGCTCAGTCGCCGTGTTTGCGTGGATCGCAACTATCTGGCTCGGAAGACCCGTGTTCAAGACACCATTTTTGTTTTTTTCCGGCTTTGTCATTCTGTTCGTAATCGGCGGTTTGTCTGGTGTGATGACGGCAGCCGTATCGCTTGATTGGCAGCTTAACGAAACTTACTTCATCGTCGCACACCTGCATTACGTGTTACTTGGGATCAATGTATTCCCGGTCGTGGGCGGCATCTATTACTGGTTTCCCAAATTCACCGGGCGCATGATGGATGAAAAAATGGGCAAATGGAGCTTTTGGGTCATGTTCATCGGCTTTAATGTAGGCTTTTTCCCGATGCACATCGCTGGCCTGCTGGGCATGCCGCGGCGTATCTATACGTATTCTTCCCGCATGGGATGGGATACGGTCAATATGATTACATCCATCGGGTCCTTCGTGTTCGCAATTGGCATCCTGATCTTTCTGGTCAATATCGTGATCAGCCTCAAGCGCGGGGCATTGGCAGGATCGAATCCCTGGGATGCGGCCACGCTGGAATGGTCGATTCCTTCGCCGCCGCCTGCCTACAATTTTGCCGTTATTCCCGTTATCGCAAGCCGGCATCCATTGTGGGAGGATCGGCTTGAAGAAGACACGGGGCGTTCCAGTCTCACGGAGGGGTATTTGCTGACAGAGGGCCGAGAGACGATGGGTACATCGCCCATCGATGCGAAGCCGATGACCATCCTAAAAATGCCGGATGATTCCTATATGCCGTTCTTTGTCGGACTGTTCGTTTCATTGCTGTTCGTTGGTCTGTTACTTCATTGGTGGAATTTCGCAGGTGCAATGGCTGTACTAGGCTGTATCGCATTGATCACATGGATGTGGCCTCAAAAAACGCTGGTTCAACGAGTATTTAGCACTGCTCGCACTTCTCGGAGAGCGCCATGACTGACGTGAGCCAACTTGATCAACCCCTGCCGGTAGGAAGCGACGGCAAACTATCGGGCGGCTGGTGGGGAGTGCTTGCGTTAATCGTGACCGAAGGTTCGCTGTTTGGGTATCTTCTGTTCGCGTATTTCTATCTGGCGGCTCAAACCGAGCAGGAGTGGCCACCGGAAGGTTTGCCTATACTGCTCATACCGACTGTCAATACAGCTATATTGCTCGCCAGCAGTGCTTTCGTTTGGGCCAGCGAATACTGTATTCGGCGAAGGCAAATACATTGGAGCATTGCGGCAATGATACTGGCAATCGCACTTGGTATTTGCTTCGTGATGATTCAACTCATGGAATGGGAGAAGAAAACTTATGATATGACTTCGAATTTATACGGGTCGCTGTACTTTACGATCACAGGATTTCATCTGTGTCACGTCATCATAGGGCTAGTCGTCCTGTTGCTCCTGCTGATCTGGATATCGCTCGGTTATTTTGATGATAGGCGTTACGCCGCTGTGACGATAGGCGGAGTTTACTGGCACTTTGTCGATGTTGTCTGGCTGTTCGTTTTCACCACCTTGTACATATTTCCTTATCTATAAAATTGAAATGAGCTTTACTGAATAAACAGGACACCTCCAAAGAACATCGTGCTCTTTATCATGGTTCGATGAGTACATACAGAACATTACTAGCGCTATTCGGCGCACCCGGCGTATGGGTGACCCAGGTGTTCCTGAGTGAATCCATTGCGGCGTACACGTGCTATCCGCATCAGGTTCCGCTTTCCGCGCCACTTTGGGTTGATTTGCCTGCGATACTCGCGGCAATCAGTCTAATTTGTCTGGCGGGGGGTCTGATTTCCGGATATGTAGCGTGGGATTCATGGCGACGAACTAGTCGCCGATTTGTCGGGAACGGAACAAAGACACATATTTTAGAAGTCGATGGAGGACAGACACGATTTCTGGCGATGCTGGGAATAATGTCGAGTTTTGTGTTTATCGTCGCAATTTTATTTACCGGTTGTGCGGTTTTGTTAGTAGCCCCTTGTAGTGCCTGGACTTGACTCGATGACATCAGGAACCCCGTTCACGGATTCGATTAATTGGGCGTTAAGCAAAGCCGCAGGCTGTTCATTGATTGCCATATTAGTGATTGCCAAAAACATCCAGGCCGCCGATCCTGACATGACAGCCCGCGGCGCATACCTCGCCAAGATTGCGGATTGCGTAAGCTGCCATACCGCCGGGCCCGATCACCCGCCCTTTGCTGGCGGGTTACCGATCAACTCGCCGTTCGGGATTATTTATTCGACTAATATTACGCCCGATCCGATCTACGGCATCGGTCAATACAGTTACGCTGATTTTAGCCGGGCCGTTCGCGAAGGCATTGCCAGAGACGGCAGACGTCTTTATCCGGCGATGCCATATGCCTCGTTCGCAGCGACGTCGGATAGCGATATTCAGGCACTATATGCTTATTTCATGCAGGAAGTGAAGGCTGTCAGCCACACGCCGCCCCAGACCAGACTGCCTTTTCCTTTCAATCAGCGCTGGACTCTTATGTTCTGGAGTGCGGCATTCGCGAATCAGAAAAGTTACAAACCACGTGCCGACCGTGATGCACAATGGAACCGCGGCGCATATCTGGTGCAATCTCTAGGCCACTGTGGAGCCTGCCATACTCCACGCGGCTTAGCCTATCAGGAAAAAGGATATTCAGAATCATCGCCCGATTACTTGAGCGGCGCAGTGGTGGATAACTGGTTTGCCGCAAACCTGACCGGAACCCACGCGTCTGGCCTGGGTAGATGGTCCGAGAAAGAAATTTCCACGTTCCTGGAAACAGGCCATAGCGGACACCAGGTGGCATTTGGCAGTATGGTCACCGTTATCGAAAACAGCACACAGCATTTACGAAAAGAAGATTTGGACGCTATTGCACACTATCTTAAATCCCTTCCAGCTCACAAGGGAAAGACATCATATAAGCCCAAACCTCCCGCTACGCAGGGTGAAATAGTGTTGACTGGAGCTATGGTCGACCAATTCGAGCGCCCTGGCGCCGGCCTGTACGCGGGATTTTGCGCTAAATGCCATGGAGACAACGGCACAGGCAAGCCTCCGAAAATCCCCCGGCTTGGCGGCAATTCGATGGTTCTCTCCGAGAATACCTCCTCCCTGATTCGCCAGGTGTTGGAAGGGGGAAAAGGTCCACTGACGAAAAATGGACCAAAACCGAAGGAAATGCCGAGTTTTGGAAAAGAATTTACTGACCGCGAGATCGCGGATGTCTTGACCTTCGTGCGCAATAGCTGGGGAAATACGGCAGCTCCAGTCACGCCACGCGATGTGTCCTCGTTACGAAGAGTGCTGCAAAAATGATTGGCTTCGCAACGAGAGCCCGTTGGGTCCGGAACACACGCGGGTTGATCCAGGTTGATTCCAACCGCTATTGTTGAGAATGAGTTCCTCTCACCCCGCTTGCCGTTTTGCAAGTAATTTCCGGGGCATCAACTCCTCACGCACTACAATCAATATCCCGGCCACGCTCATCATTGCCCCATGAATCCACAGAATTATTCCACCAATTTGCTGATCTCCTATTGCACTTAAGCCGCCGATAGCTCGACCACAAATAGTATAGATAGGATAGAGTTCCCGGGAGGCGAAAAAGATCATTGCTCCTAAAACGATTTGGGGCGGAACGACGGCAAGCATCATTGCAATACGAGTCCCCGGCGATAAATGCGTTGAAAATACAGGGCCTGGATTTAGTACAAGGCCCCAGAAAATCAGCCCATTTATAAGCATGCTCCAGTTCATCAAGCGATACAAACGCCAATCGATCATCGCCGTAAAATGAATGGATGGTAATAACCAGAAACCGATGAGGCCGCTGAAGAATGTTACGGCCACAATGGGATTGCATAAGACATATGCCAGATATTGCAGGGGCTTCCAATCGACTGCCAGACGGCAGAGTTGCCTTCCCTTCCGGGGCATGCCAAGTAGAAGTATGGATAATGGGCTACTTAATATAATCAGGAAAGGCCCAAGGTGATGCAATACAAGGTGCTGAAGCCGATGAATGAAAAATTGATGCTCGGAGTAGTAATCAAACTGTGTATGAGAAACGAGATATATGGAGGCAAGTCCTGTCCAGAAATATATTTTTTGGCGAAGTTGTGGCTTGCTTCTGGCGCAACCTCTTGAAAAAAAGATGGCCGCGGTGCCGGTTGCAGCTACAACCATAACCGACTCTTCCCAAGGTGTGAACCAATACAGCAAATCCATTATAAATCTGCCCTACAACGCATTGCTTTTTTTCATAACCGCTGTCCAAAACACGACGTATTGTGAACTTTATTTCAAGCGAGTGGCCCGCCGATGCAATCACAATCCGGTTTAATGCATTGCGTCCAGCAGGCGCCGGATATCTTTCGCCAAATCCTCGTCTGAGTCGGCAGAGGTTGCCAGCAGCCGCGCTTGACCCTCCGAATCAAAAATATATACAGCATCCCCATGGGTAATGCCACTCTTCTCTCCGGTTTTCGAATGAGGACGGTAAGCGGCCCGATATCGTTTCGTGAGATTCTGGATATCATCTGTTGTGCCCGTCAATCCAACCGCATGTTCCGGATCAAATTGCGTTACATAACGGCGTAAGACTTGTGGCGTATCATGCCGGGGATCCAGCGTGACAAACAGGATGCGTGTGCGGTTGGCATTGTCGCCCAAAAGCTGCATTACACGCCCCAAACGAGCCATGGAAATAGGACATTCCGCTTTGCAATTTGTGAATCCGAAGTACATCAATAATATGTAACTTTCATATGTTTTTGCCGTTACGAGGCGCCCATTATCGGACGTCAAGGAAAATTCCAAATCTGGCAAATGACCGGTAACCTCTTCTACATGCCATGTCTTTTCAGAAACACAACTGCTTATGGCGGACGCTACCATCAGGCCCAGAATATAACGGCTTAATACGAAGGTCCGCATTCCGATCACACACTATTGCACATTGTAAATTGTTCCCAAATATTCCTTAGACACAGCTAACCCCTTCTCAGTTGCGAAGGCGTGCAGGAGCAAGTATGCGAAACTAAAAATAGTTTGATTGCAGGGAATAAGTTACGCGAACCGGGGGAACTTACGCGCCCTTTGCTGACGAATCCCGGGGACTTTCAGAGATCCCTGAGATAAGGGGCGTCAGAGAATTTGATTCTGCGGTTGATTCGCTTTTGACTTAAGTTTGAATCGGCACACGTTTCCACCGCGAGCCATGCATTCGTGTTGCTCAA
>JBDTWQ010000208.1:0-2788 GCA_040006595.1 Nitrosospira sp. | reverse complement strand
GCATATAAGGGTTGGTGTTCGGTTCCGTATCCCAGAAATTCCAGTAGAACATCCCCGTATAATTTTTTTTATGGCCAACTTGCGCAAAGTTTGCAACCGACGGCGAGATGGCGCCGTCATTCGCTATTCCGTCGGTTGTTATCGGAAACGAATCGTTCGCCGCTACCATATAGCGAAACTTGCTGATCTGGCCCCGGAGATAAACGCCCATTTGCCTGTTAAACAGGCTTGTCCGTTCCGTTGTGTATTGCGCAGCAAGCGGGACATCCATTGTCATGATGGTGCTGACGCTGGGGGCACTGAAGCGGGACAGGCCGTTGAACATGCCGAGCCCCCCCCCTATAACCATTTGATGCCCCTGAGTCAGCCGCAATTCACCGAAGGCATCATGAAAATAGGCCTGAATATGTCTATTGCCGTTCATTTGCGACAGGAAGTTGAAATTATTCATCCCGTATTGGGTGTAAAGGTATACCCGATCGGTAATCTGCCCTTGCAGTACGAGACGGGTCCGGCGAAGGCCGACATCAGTCGAATCGTTCGTGGGTTGACTTTGTATCAATGAGCCCGGATTATTTTGTTCGTACCGTAACTGAACCTGGTTCAAGAAGCCGAATTTGAGATACTGGCTTCCATCTCCATTCAGATTCCATTTGAAGGGATCGGTCGACTTCCAGTCGGTATAGCCGAAGCCACCCGGTTTGACAGCGGCAACCTGCGTTCCCGGCGTGGCTGCGGTTGCGGCTATGGCGCCCTCCCTGCCTGTAGCCGGTGCTGCACCCGGGGCTGCGGTTGCGGCGGGTTTCGCGGCTTTATCCGAGACCTTTTCGAAAGAGCCCATGCGTACCCGGCCTTCTCCTGGCTCCGAAAAAATCTGTTTGGTTTTAGTGTCAACGTAAAGATCAATCGTATAAGCATTTGATGCTGACGCCGAATCTGGAGAAACAGGTTTGTCCTGGGCATGCAATGAAGCCGGTAATAGACAAGATGTAAAAAATATTAATGAAATACTGTGCTTCATCAGGTACTCCCGTTTTCTAGGTTGAAGTATGCGATCCAGGAATTTGAGTAATATTGAAAATGAATCTGGGTTACCAAGCGTTCCCAGTATTATCTCAATAAGTTCCCTTATGTGTAACGAATTTCTACTCGGTGAGAAAATAACATGGTTTATGTCAAGAAAGTGTCATGTGAAAGTGAAAAATCGGTGAGGCATTTGTCAGACAGCCATGTGGAAGTGAAATAACAGATGGCGCTCCAATGATCAGGATAATCCTCTTGGAGCGAGGAAATGCGAGTTGCAGCCAAAATCAATTTGACGCCAGAAAAGCGCAGCGCGCTGATGAGGCTGGCCCGGTCCGGGCGTACCAGCGTCCGGCTGGCGCAACGTGCGCGGATCGTGTTGCTCGCAAGCAGGGGAATGCAGAACAAGGACATCGAGCCGAGCTGAATGTGGGGCGTGTGCAAGCCGGGCGCTGGCGTGAGCGCTATGCCGAGTCGCGCCTTGCAGGAATTGAGCGTGACTTGCCGCGCGGTGCACTCACTCGCAAGGTGGATGTGGCGCGCTTGGCGGCGCTGACTACGCAAACCCCGCCGCCGCAAGCGACCCAGTGGAGTACACACAGCATGGCCGATGCTCTTGGTGTCAGTTAGTCGAGCGTCTCGCGTCATTGGCGTGCGCAGGGATCGAAGCCGCATTTGAGAAATGTGCTGAAAACCTGCCATTGGCAGTAGTTTGGGTGATGCCGACCATCTACTTCATGTTCAGGGCATGCTATTTAACGACCTTTTGCCCCCGACTTGCTGGAGAGATATCTCCAGTTATTACACCCATTAAAAATGCCGGAGACTTCAACCCGTCATTCAATCAAATTTATTCTGGTCAGGTTTTAACGATTACCCACCTGCCGCACCTCCAGCAGAAATATTGGTGTCTACGTCCGGGTTCGGCCCGGGAGGAGTGTCGGGTCCGTATAGAATTCTTAGGAGTTTATGCAAAAAACCTTCCTGTTGCGGTGCAGATTGCTCGCAAGGAGACGATTTCTGCTCCGCGCACACCTTACTGGATGAAGAGTCCGGCTGATCAGATGCGCTTTGCCCGGAAGCGGATTCATTACTTTTGGGTTGTGAATTTCTTTGATCTGTTTTGCCACTTTCTTGACCAGATGAAGATTGCCGTGATACTGAGCTACCCTGCTCAGACATCTGGGTACTATCCTGTTCCATTGAGCCAGTTTGTGCATGAGATACGCTTGCCATGCCGAAAGCCATGATGCCGGCAAAGACTGCAGACCGGGTTGCGAGATTTTTCAGAATGGAAATACGTTTCATGATGTCCCCCTATGGTCCAGCAAAGATAGCTGCATGAAATACTATACTGATCTATCGAGTTTTTCCGTACATAAATTACCCAATCTTGGATTCAAGGCGGCCGTCGCACCATTGTGCTATCTGCGAGGATAGCGTCTGGCAGGTACGTAAAAAGTACCTGGAGCAGGAATAGCAAGCGTTGCGGGCACGATGATGAGCGGTTTGCTATGGAGAACCGCGCATGTCTTGCAAGAATTTGGCACGACGTGCGACGGTTCACATGAATTATTGTGACTGTTGCGATTATATGAATCTCGGAAAACAAGATGTGAGCACTTATGTGGTCATCTTTGAATGAAAAATCACCCCCCTGCGCCTCCTGCCGAAAAATTTTCATCCACGTCCCGATTGGGCCCGGGAGGGGTGTCGGGTCCGTAAAAAATCCTGATGGCCTTACAGAGAAAGCTTTCCTGGTCCG
>JBDTWQ010000207.1:0-3160 GCA_040006595.1 Nitrosospira sp. | reverse complement strand
CTAGGCATTTTCTCGCTGCAATTTCTGATCTGCCGACACCGTTTCGGCAAAAAGCTGTGACAATGGCGTATTCATTTTCTCATTTATCCCGATTATGATGTCATCGAGCAACTGCTCCAGTTTTACATTACCCGCTGCGGCGGCACGCGCTGCCTCCGGACGAAAAGTAAAAAGCCGAAAAACATCGGCAACCATGATTTTACCCGGATCAAGTATCTGAACCCATCCGCCTGTTTTCACCTGCCGAACCAGATTGGCACGGCTCATGAGATCGAGTATCCGCTCCATTTCCTCGAAGCTCAACATTAGTCGCTTATGCAGGCTACTGTAGGTTTCTACTTTGCCGCTCCTGAATGCCTCTCCCAGTACTTGCAGCAAGCGTAAAGCATCAATGAATTGCTTACCTTGGGCTGTCGGATCCTGTCGCCATTCACGGAAACGCCAACTCGACAGGGAAGCGGCAATTACTGCGCCTAGCAATACCATAAGCCATGAGAGATAGATCCACAACAAAAAGATAGGAATAATGGCGAACGCGCCATATACAGCCTGGTAAGTGGGAAATTGAGTGATATAAAATGCGAATCCCTGTTTCATTACCTCAAATCCTACTGCCGCAGTTACACCCCCGGCAATTGCGTGGCGCCATGCAACCAGCCGATTAGGCACGATGAGATATGGAATCGAAAAGGCTATGCTTGTCAGTAGCAGCGGCGCTAAGTGCAGAAGCGCGCCATTAATGCCAGGAATGTCCCGGGTTAGCCCCATGGATATTCTCATCAGCCACGAAGTGAGCGACAGACTCGCACCGATCAATAGTGGACCGATCGTCAGCGTAGCCCAGTAAATCAGAAGGCGATGCAAAAGTGGGCGCAACTGGGTCACACGCCAGATGGCATTCAGTGATTTATCGATAGTCAACATAAGGGCAAGCGCTGTTACCCCTAAAAAAGCTGTACCGATGGCAGTGAGTTGTACTGCGTTGTCAGCGAACTGCTGCATGTATACGGCGATGACCTTGTTCGCCGCATCTGGCACCATGGTGGTGAGAACGAATAATTTTATTTGGGTCGAATATTCGGCAAATGCGGGGAAAGCCGCCACGACAGATAATGCGATAGCGATCAATGGCACCAGCGAAAGCAATGTGGTAAAAGTAAGGCTGGCAGCAACTTCCGTGCAGTTATGTTGAAAGAAACGAACGAGCACATAACGTATGAAATCCAGAGATCGAGCGGATTTCATGAGTTGCGACGCCGACTGAAAGGATTGAGAGAAAAACTCAACACGCATACTATGCCTCTGGAGCAAGACAACTGATCTCGCCATTTCCACGATGAGTATGTTCTGCCTTTCTTACCAAGTGTGCTCTGGCTGCCAAATTTCTAACTACACCTGCGGGTGAGCGCGCTCCAGCTTACTATGCAGTTTATTGAGCGCGCTGAGATATGCTTTGGCAGAAGCCACCACGATGTCGGTATCCGCGCCGTTGCCGTTGACGATGCGCCCGGATTTTTGCAATCGTACCGTAACTTCACCTTGGGAATCGGTACCGCTAGTGATAGCGTTAACGGAAAACAATTGCAATTCGACGCCGCTGACCACAATTTTCTCAATTGCGCGGAAAGTGGCGTCTACGGGTCCGCTGCCATCCGACTCAGCATGCGATTCCTTGCCTTCTTCAGAAATTACTATACTAGCATGCGGCGTTTCGCCGGTTTCACTATGCGCCGTCAGTGATAGTAGCTTGTAGTGCTCCTGTAAAGTCATGGCATCGTCCGAAACCAGCGCGTGCAGGTCTTCGTCGAAGATATCATGCTTTTTGTCGGCCAGTTCTTTGAAACGCATGAAAGTGGCATTAAGCATTTCTTCCGATTCCAGTTCGATACCGAGTTCCGCTAAACGACTACGAAACGCGTTGCGCCCGGAATGTTTGCCGAGCAGTAATTTATTCGCGCCCCAGCCAACATCCTCGGCACGCATGATTTCATACGTTTCGCGGTGCTTGAGTACACCATCCTGGTGTATGCCTGATTCATGAGCAAAGGCATTTGCACCAACAATAGCCTTGTTCGGTTGTACCGGAAAGCCGGTAATGCCGGATACCAGTTTGCTCGCCGGTACGATATGAACGGTGTCTATCCGCGTGTCGCAGGGGAAATAATCCTGACGCGTGCGTACCGCCATCACGATTTCCTCCAATGAGGCATTGCCTGCCCGTTCGCCCAGACCGTTTACAGTGCACTCCACCTGCCGCGCTCCGTTTATTACCGCTGACAATGAATTAGCCACAGCCAATCCCAGATCATTGTGGCAATGTACTGAGAACACCACCTTATCGGAATTAGGTATACGCTCGCGCAGCGTATAGATAAGCTTGCCAAATTGCTCCGGCATGGTGTAGCCAACGGTGTCGGGAATATTCAGGGTCTTTGCTCCGGCATTAATGACGGCCTCCAGCACGCGACAGAGGAACGTTATGTCGGAGCGCCCTGCATCCTCAGGTGAAAATTCCACATCGTCCGTATATTGGCGTGCCCATTTCACAGCTTTCACCGCCTGTTCTATTACCTGATCAGGAGACATGCGCAGCTTCTTCTCCATGTGAATCGGTGAGGTGGCAATAAAAGTATGAATACGCGCCGAGCCGGCCCCTTGTAAAGCCTCGCCAGCGCGCCTGACGTCGGCTTCTGTCGCTCTGGCAAGCCCACACACAGTGCTGTCCTTGATTGTGTCAGCCACCGCCTTCACCGCTTCGAAGTCGCCATTGGAAGCGGCGGGAAAACCAGCTTCGATCACGTCTACCCGCATGCGCTCCAACTGCCGCGCTATACGTACTTTTTCCTCCTTGGTCATGGATGCACCGGGACTCTGCTCACCATCACGCAAGGTGGTATCAAAAATAATTAAATGATCTTTCAATGCCTTCTCCGTTTCAGAAAGGATACTTGAACTGTAATACGGAATCCAGAATCAGATTCTGCAGGATAAAAACTTGAGGGGAAGCGAGATAGTTAGCGCGCGAAGCGCAGCAGCGATCTTGCTCGAAGTAGCAGATCGTGTAAAAAACGGAGTGGGAAATTGTAATTAGTCTGCTTCATGTGAGAAATATAAAGGGTTTCCCAAGTTCATGCAATAGTTTCAAGTTTTCAAACGGCTA
>JBDTWQ010000206.1:0-3106 GCA_040006595.1 Nitrosospira sp. | reverse complement strand
TTGCCACCGCTAGGACCTGAACCTAGTGCGTCTACCAATTCCGCCATCTGGGCAATGCCCGCATCCTGTCCGAGAACAGAGGCGCGGGGCAGAGGCGCAATTTTATAGGAAATCATTGCTTTGTCAATCAAGAAGAAACGCAAACTCCGCAATCTGGATCCTCATCTTGAGCGCGAAAAAGAGCGTTACGGCCATGCGGTACCGAGCCGCGAGTTCATGCTGCAAATCCTGAAAGAGCAGGGGATCCCGATGAACGAGGAGGCCCTGCGGAATCTGCTCGACATCACCGAAGAAGAAAATGAAATTTTTGGCCGGCGTATTTCCGCAATGCTACGCGAAGGCCAGCTCATGCGTAACCGCAAGGGCGATATCTGCGTGGTTGAGAAACTCGATCTTATCAAGGGTAAGGTACAGGGGCACGCGGATGGTTTCGGATTCCTGATAACCGATGATGGTAGTCCCGATTTATTTCTGAGCGCCAAGGAAATGCACAAGGCGCTGCATGGCGACCGCGTGATGGTGCGAGAAATCGGTGTGGACCGGCGTGGGCGCAGGGAAGGAACCATTGTGGAGGTGCTGGAACGCGCTGTCACGCAATTGGTGGGGCGGCTGCACGTCGATCACGGAATTCTGTTTGTGGAAGCGGAGAACAGGCGTATCAGCCAGGATATTCTGATACCCCGGGAAGAATCCATGAATGCGACGGCGGGCCAGGTAGTGATGGTGCACATTATCCAGCAGCCCAGTAAAAACGCGCAGCCCATTGGCCGCATCGTCGAGATTCTGGGTGAATACACGGCGCCGGGAATGGAAATTGAAATTGCCCTGCGCAAACATGACTTGCCTTACCAATTTCCACCGGAGGTGGAAAAGCTTTCCGCCAGGTTTCCGGGCGAAGTGCTGGCAACAGAGCTGATGGAGAGAGATGATATCCGCCACCTGCCGCTGGTGACCATAGATGGCGAAACCGCGCGAGACTTTGATGACGCGGTATATTGCGAGCGCGATGGAAAGGGTTATAAATTATATGTTGCCATCGCTGATGTCAGCCATTACGTGCGTCCGCACGATGCGCTGGATCAGGAGGCGCTCAATCGTGGCAACTCGGTCTATTTTCCGCGGCGTGTGATTCCGATGTTACCGGAGGTGCTTTCCAACGGTTTGTGTTCGCTGAACCCGCAAGTGGAGCGTTTATGTATGGTGTGCGAGATAAGCCTCGACATCGCGGGCGACTTTCGTGAGTATCGTTTTTACCCGGCGGTAATGTATTCCCACGCCCGGTTGACCTATACCAAAGTGGCGGCCATGCTTGAAGATCCCAAGGGGGAGGACGCGAAACAACACGAAAAACTTCTGCCGCATATTCAGTTGCTCTATAAATTATTCAAGGTTCTATTAAAAGCAAGGGAGAAGCGGGGCGCGATCGATTTTGAAACCATGGAAACCCAGATGATATTCAATGACCAAGGCAAAATTGAATGTATTCTGCCGGTGAAACGCAACGACGCCCACCGCTTGATCGAAGAATGTATGTTGGCAGCCAACGTATGTGCGTCAGACTTTTTGAAAGAACACAAGCAGCCCACGGTCTATCGTATACATGAAGGTCCTACACCGGAAAAACTTGTCGCCTTGCGTGATTTTCTGAAAGAATTCGGGTTGCAGCTAGGCGGTGGAGACGAGCCCAGCGCCAAGGATTACGCCAGGACGTTGATCAAAATCAAAGATAGGCCTGATGCACAGCTGTTGCAGACGGTAATGCTGCGATCCTTGCGTCAGGCGGTTTACAGTCCCGATAACGTTGGACATTTTGGGCTTGCGTACGAATCATATACTCATTTTACATCGCCTATCCGGCGTTACCCTGATCTGCTGGTGCACCGCGCTATCAAAGCGGTGTTGAGCGGTACCATGTACTCTCCTGGCGACTGGCATGAATTGGGCATACATTGCTCACAGACAGAGCGCCGCGCGGACGATGCTACTCGCGATGTGGAGTCGTGGCTCAAATGTTATTACATGCAAGACAAAATAGGTGAATGTTTTGAAGGAGTTATCAGCGGCGTAACCGGTTTTGGCCTTTTCGTGGCGTTGCATGGCATTTACGTGGAGGGGTTGGTGCACATTTCAGAGCTGCCCAGCGATTATTTCCATTTCGACGCCGCCAAGCATATGTTGCTAGGTGAGCGCAGCGGCAAGCGTTACCGTCTTGGTGACCGGCTCAAGGTCAAGATTGTCCGGGTTGATCTGGAAACCAGCAAAATTGATTTTGTGTTGGCTGAAAATGAGTAATAGAATTATATAGTTATCCGTTTAAAGTGCCAGGTAACTTTTAATTCCTTATCGGTCAGGCTACATCCATCCTGCCTTTTATGTTTACTCGCCTATAAGATGTCTAACATTCGCCTCATATTCGGCTTCCATGCTATCGTCAGCCGCTTGCGGCAGAATCCTGACAGCATCAAGGAGATTTTTTTTGATCCTGCTCGCCGCGATGAGCGCGCGCGCGATTTGGCAAGGCTTGCTGAAAGCCAGGGAGTCCGGTTGATTTCTTGCGATAACGCAAGGCTTACGGCCATGACAGGTAATGCCCGCAATCAGGGCGTGGCCGCAAATATCGATGCATCGCGCAGTCATGTGGACATAGAAGACGTGCTGGACACGCTCACAGAGCCGGCATTGCTTCTGGTGCTTGATGGTATACATGACCCGCATAATCTGGGCGCATGCCTGCGTGTGGCCGATGGCTTTGGCGTTCACGCCGTGATTGCACCGAAAGACCGCGCGGTGGGACTCACAGCCACGGTACATAAAGTGGCGAGTGGTGCTGTTGATACAGTGCCGTACATTTCCGTCACAAATCTGGCGCGTACCTTGCGGGAACTGAAACAGCGGGGTATTTCGGTGATTGGAGCCGCCGTTGACGCCGAGAGCGATCTTAACTCCACCAGATTGGATGGGCCCCTCGCGTTGGTACTGGGGGGCGAGGGGAAAGGCATGCGCCGTCTTACGCGTGATACCTGTGACAGACTTGTTTCCATTCCCATGTTGGGCAGCGTTGAAAGCCTTAATGTTTCTGTTAGTGCCGGGATTTTCCTGTTTGAGA
>JBDTWQ010000205.1:0-1891 GCA_040006595.1 Nitrosospira sp. | reverse complement strand
CCTTTGATGTACTATACCCTCAACATGATAATGGGTCAACGCAAGTGCAGAGCAGCCACGAGCATAACGGCTATAGATAGCACGGGAACGATTTAGGGAGCATGGAAGATAAGCATTGATGGGCAATCCGGAAAGATGGGAAAATTATCCGGCACCCGGTTGGATTGCGTCCGCATCTGGACGAATACACGCGCATTACTTACCGCTATCGAAGGGCACAGCGCGGAAGATATACGGGTTGCCGGTGACCACGGATGAGCAGCCAAATGTATGTTTGTAGAGAAGCGAAGGAATAATTATCCTCCTGTCCTGTCAATCTTCCTGGCATGAACCGCGACGCGTCGATCGGTAATAGCCAACCGCCAATGAGAAAAAGGATTGTAGTCAGTGAGAATATTCTGGCTCGACTTTAACCTGGCGTTCCGCAATATCGTGCGTCAAAGACGCCGTAGCGTCATCGCGATAGCAGCAGTTGCGTTCGGCATCACCGCACTCATTCTGGCGAATGGTTTTATCGAGTGGATTTTTCTGGATTTTCGGGAATCTACAATCAAATCACAACTGGGTCATCTGCAAATCGTACGTCCAGG
The DNA here is from genome assembly GCA_040006595.1 of Nitrosospira sp. Classification (GTDB taxonomy): domain Bacteria; phylum Pseudomonadota; class Gammaproteobacteria; order Burkholderiales; family Nitrosomonadaceae; genus Nitrosospira. Next base: position 1,301 of record JBDTWQ010000205.1, on the reverse strand, counting down.
TTATCATGACGCAGGAAAAGCCGATCCCTATGCCTTTCTCCTGCCGGATGCCGTGCCTGAGCTGGAAACACCAAACGAACCGCAGCAAATCAAAGCGGTTGCCCCGCGACTCTCCTTTAGTGGCCTGATCAGCCATGGTGACGCAACCCTTTCATTTATCGGTGACGGCGACGATCCCCGGCAACAAGAATTTTTTGGTGACGCCCTGCAGATTTCAGCGGGCCGGAATCTTTCTGCTGATGACCCCTTAGGTATCATAGTCGGCGAGGGGCTTGCACGCAATCTCGGTGCCCATGTCGATGATCAGGTCATACTGCTGGCAAACACCGCGTCGAAAGGAACCAACGCAGTAGAAGTCACTATTCGGGGTCTGTTCTCCACGGTTACCAAGTCTTATGACGATTCCGCCCTCCGCATGCCTATCGACACGGCGCGCCAACTGCTTCGCACCCAAGGTTCCCATACCTGGGTGGTGCTCCTGAACGACACCTCACAAACCGATATCATGCTCGCAAAATTGCGCGAGAAGCTGCAAAAGAACGATTTCGAGATTGTTCCATGGTATGCGCTGGCGGACTTCTACAACAAAACCGCAAGCTTGTTTACCAAGCAGATTCAAGGGATCAGGCTGATTATCGCTTTGATCATCCTCCTTAGCATCTCAAACACCATGACCATGAGTGTGATGGAACGAATCGGAGAAATCGGCACTTCCATGGCGCTCGGCGTGAAGCGCACCGGCATCATGCGCCTGTTCCTCAGCGAAGGTGTTCTCCTCGGCTGCCTCGGCGGTCTGCTCGGTTTGATACTGGGACTATTATTGGCCGGTATGATCTCCAGTATCGGCATTCCCATGCCCCCCCCGCCGGGAATGGCGCGAGGCTACACAGGACAGATTCTTGTTACCTGGGACATAGCGCTTGAGTCGCTGGCCCTCGCCATTGCCACGACTCTGGCCGCCAGCATCTACCCGGCCTGGAGGGCATCCCGGATGCAGATCGTCGACTCCTTGCGTCATAATCGCTAACGGCGGAATATCATGTTGAAGCTCGCATTGCGCAATGTCGTGCGTCAGAAAATACATACCGCGATGACGCTGGTCGCAATCGTGGGCGGCGTAGCAGGGCTTATCGTTGCCGGCGGGTGGGTGAACGACATTTTCTTGCAACTGTCCGAAGCCCTGATTCATTCGCAATCGGGGCACCTGCAGGTTTATAAGGCTGGATTTTTTGCTGAAGGATCACGCGCGCCGGAAAAGTACCTGATTAGAGCCCCCGACACTATCAAACAACGCATTACTG
>JBDTWQ010000204.1:0-2808 GCA_040006595.1 Nitrosospira sp. | reverse complement strand
TAACGCATTCAATGCGCTGCACATTATTCCACGCTGGACTTTCTTCGCACCGAATCCCGGCATCAGGGATTATCATCTTGTAATAAGGGACCGTTGCAGCGATGGGCGCCTGACAGGGTGGAAAAGCGTCCCCGTCTATTCGCCGCGACCACGATTCGGATATCTCTGGAACCCGCAAAAGCGCTCATCGAAGATCATGAATGACGCTGTCCAGGCGATAAAATTGCTGTTGAAGTGCGAGAATATCGGTACTGCCGGGATACCCTTCACCGTCCCTTACCTGCTTCTCTTGTATTACGCGGCTCATGCCGTGCCGCCTGAGCCGGATGCCATGGAATTTCAAATCGCCATTATCGAGTCATCGGGGCATGATGAGCGGAATCTGGAATGCTCTTTCCTCTCCAGTTTCCATGGCAGGTGATATAGGGAGTCCCGGTGGAGATCACATCTTGCCTCGTTATAACGAAGTTTTTACTGGCCGCGTGGTCACTGCTCTCCGCATTGGAATGGTTCTTCAATCTTCATCTCTTCCGTACAAATGGCCTGTTATCCTGGGCTGTCCTGCGCTTGCGGCCAAGCCTGATCAGCGCCCCCGCCATTCGCCCATATGTGCATTCCGAAGGCATTGTGATATCGGTCTTGCTGTGCCGTATTGCTGCCGCGCTTGCGTTGCTCACACCCTACCCGAATCCGGCAGATTTACCGTGTAGCGTAATTATTCTGTTTTCATGTTTTTATATGTCCCGCCGCACATGGTTTGGCGGCGACGGATCGGATCAGATGGGAATGGTCATCGCCGCGGGAGTAGCCATCATGTCGGCAGGACTGGTTTTCAATGACAAGGATGTGGCGTTAGCCGGCGTTCTGGCCATTGGCGGGCAAGCGACGCTGGCCTATTTCGTTGCGGGTGCCGCAAAGCTCGCTTCACCCGTGTGGCGCGAAGGAGGCGCATTGATGGGAGTCATGAAAACACAATCGTATGGGCATGCCTTTGCCGTTGATTTTGCGGAAACTCGCCCTCGTTTCTGCAAATTTGTATGCTGGACAACCATCGTCACGGAAATGTTGTTTCCGATTATCTTGTTCGTGCCGCCCGGTCCGGCGATTGCCGGTCTCTTGTGCTTTGCCGCTTTTCATTTCTCCAATGCCTATTTCATGGGACTGAATGCGTTTGTCTGGCCATTCCTCGCAACATATCCATCTATCATGGTATTGAATTCCTTGATTCGAGACTGGATATGATGGCGGCTGATATCATCCCTGATCGCTTATCCGTCATTTATGATGGCGATTGCCCGTTCTGCACGAATTTTATGAAATTGTATGCTATCCGGAAGAATGCGGGAGACATGGAACTGATCAATGCAAGAGAGAAACCTGTTCTTGTTCAGGAATTACGTGCGAAAGGCATGGAAATCAACGACGGCATGGTCGTCATATGGCGCGAGCATCACTATCACGGCGCGGAAGGCATGCACCTCCTGTCGATTCTCGGCGCCGAATCCGGAATTTTTGGCATGCTGAACAGATTTTTGTTCCACAACAGGAATGTCGCCGGTGCGATTTACCCGGTGCTTGCGGCTGGACGCCGGGCTACACTATCGCTGCTTCGACGAAAGCTTATTCCATATTAATAAGGAACGAATGAATGTTTACTCAGATTCGCCTGATGATCACACAGAGTTAAATATGGAATCCATCGTAAAACAATCCCGACGCATCGTAATCAAGGTCGGCAGCAGTCTCGTCACCAACCAGGGACAGGGGCTCGATCATGCTGCGCTTGCGCGCTGGGCGGAACAAATTGCCAGACTCAAGAAAATGGGCAAGGAAGTCGTGCTGGTGTCTTCCGGCGCGATAGCCGAAGGCATGCAGCGCCTGAAGTGGAAAAAACGTCCCCATGCACTGCATGAATTACAGGCCGCTGCCGCAGTCGGGCAAATGGGCCTGGTACAGGCCTATGAATCCTGCTTTCGCGGCCATGAAATTGAGGCTGCGCAAGTGCTGCTTACTCATGAAGATCTGTCCGACCGTAAGCGCTACCTTAATGCACGCTCGACGCTGATTACGCTGCTGAACCTGAACGTCATTCCAGTGATCAATGAAAATGACACCGTTGCAACTGACGAAATCCGCTTCGGAGATAACGACACGCTCGCCGCACTGGTCACCAATCTGATCGAAGCGGATGCGCTGATAATTCTTACCGACCAGGGCGGGTTATTCACTGCCGACCCGCGTAAGGATGCGAACGCCACGCTGGTGAAGGAAGCCCGGGCCGGAGACCCTGCAATCGAAGCGATGGCGGGCGGCGCCGGCAGCAATATCGGAAGCGGCGGCATGCTGACCAAGGTAATAGCCGCTAAACGTGCGGCACGCAGCGGCGCCCACACCGTCATTGCATCGGGACACGAAGCTGACGTCCTGATACTGCTTGCTCAGGGAGAAGCTATTGGCACGCAGTTGCTCGCGGAAACCATGACGCTGGCTGCGCGCAAACAATGGCTCGCCGATCACCTGCAAATGCGCGGGAACGTTACCCTGGATGCAGGGGCGGTAAAAGCGCTCACAGGCAGCGGCAAGAGCCTTTTATCCATAGGCGTAATAGACGTCAGCGGTAATTTCGGGCGTGGTGAGGTCGTGGGTTGTCTCGATCCGGAAGGCAGGGAAATCGCCCGCGGACTGGTTAATTACAGTGCCGCTGAAACCCGGAGAATCCTGCGGCGGGCAAGCAATGAAATCGAATCGATCCTGGGATACGTAGACGAACCGGAACTCATTCATCGGGATAATCTGGTTCTGCTTTAG
>JBDTWQ010000203.1:0-13994 GCA_040006595.1 Nitrosospira sp. | reverse complement strand
AAAGCATGCCGCCAGCGTTCAATCTGAGCCAGGATCAAACTCTTCAGTTCAATACTGGTAAAACTCTCGCTTGACGTGTTACTACAATTTCGACCTCTATCAAGATAGAGACTGAAATCTACTTACATCGTGCGAGCACTTCGACTCTTTAAGCTACCCGGATACTTCGCCTCGAAAGACAAAAATCTCGGGTGTCCCAGTCAAGTGCCCACACCTATCGGCTGTAAATTTTTAAAGAGCAGTGCTGGCTACAAACTACAGGCCAGACAACGAAGGCGGAATTATACAGATCCCAGACAGAGGGTCAAGGTATTTCTGGATGTTTTTTTATAACTCTCTTTCAGGTCTGTCACGAAATGGTTACCCTGGCAAATTTGCGCTTGCCTACTTGCACTACGGCGGTCTCTCCACGACTCAGCTTTATGGTTTTATCCCTAACCTTTTCACCATTCAATCTTACACCACCTTGCTCGATCATGCGCAGCGCCTCTGTCGTACTGGCCGTTAATCCCGCCTGTTTCAGAAGCTGGGCGATAGGCAACCCTCCGTTTTCAGCATGCACTGTTTTCTCCATCATGTCATCCGGCAGCACACCGCGCCTGAACCGCGCATCGAAGTCGGCTAACGCCATCTCCGCATCTTGTTTACTGTGAAAACGGGCCACGATTTCCTGAGCGAACATGACCTTGATGTCGCGCGGATTGCGGCCCTGCGTTACCTCCTTCTGCCACTTGCGGATAATCCCTGCAGACTCAAACGATAGCAACTCGATATATCGCCACATCAATTCATCGGAAACGGACATCAGCTTGCCGAAAATCTCGCCCGGGGACTCAGCGATGCCGATATAGTTACCGGAGGACTTGGACATTTTATTGACGCCATCCAGCCCCTCCAGAAGCGGCATGGTGAGAATACATTGCGGCGATTGTCCAAAATGCTTTTGCAACTCCCGCCCCATCAGCAGATTGAACTTCTGATCGGTCCCCCCCAGCTCGATATCCGCCTTCAGGGCAACCGAATCGTAGCCTTGAATCAATGGATACAAAAATTCGTGGATGGCTATGGGCTTGTTACTTTGATAACGCTTGCCGAAATCATCGCGCTCCAGCATACGCGCAACGGTATGGGTAGCTGCCAGCTTGATTACATCGGCGGCATTGAGCTTGTCCATCCACGTGGAATTGAATACCACCTCGGTCTGTTCGGGTTTAAGTATGCGGAAGACCTGGTTGGCGTAGGATTGCGCATTCTCAACCACTTGTTCCCGGGTAAGAGGGGGGCGGGTCGTATTCTTGCCGCTGGGATCACCGATCATCCCGGTGAAATCTCCGATCAGGAAGAAGGCATGGTGCCCCAAATCCTGAAAGTGACGCATTTTGTTGAGCAGAACAGAATGACCCAGATGCAGGTCTGGCGCGGTGGGGTCAAATCCGGCTTTGACTCTGAGCGGACGATCCAGGGCAAGCTTTTGCGCGAGCTCCTCTTCGAGCAGGAGCTCGCCGCAACCGCGCTTGATGATTTCCAGCTGTTCTGAGGTTTGTTTGGTCACAGTAGCATGTAGGACGACATGCTACCCATGGTTTTCTGCCGCAAAACTCCAATTGATCAGCTTGTCGAGTACAGCATTGACATAATCCACGCGACGGTTCTGGTAATCAAGGTAGTAGGCATGCTCCCACACGTCGATAGTCAGGAGCGGTTTTATTCCCTGGGTCAATGGCAAATCCGCGTTGCCCGTTTTGACCACCTTGAGCTTATCGCCATCTTGCACCAGCCACGCCCAGCCACTACCAAATTGTGTCGTTGCCGCAGTCGCCAGCTCTTTTTTGCAAGCATCCACGGTATCGAAAGAAGCCTCGATTTTTTGCTTCAACTCTGCAGGAGGATTGCCCCCGCCTTTTGGAGACAGGCTATTCCAGTAGAATGTGTGGTTCCAGATCTGTGCTGCATTGTTGAAAACCCCAATCTTGTCCGCCTTACCGGCTGTTGCGGCAATGACATCCTCCAAAGACAAATCCGCAAGCTCCGTCCCGGCTATCAGTTTGTTGAGGTTATCGACATAAGTCTTGTGATGCTTGCCGTAGTGAAAGCTCAGCGTATTGGCGGAGATGACAGGATCCAGCGCGTTTTCCGCGTAGGGCAGAGGTGGCAGAGTGTGTGGCGCACTTCCAGTCTTTTGATTGCTCATCATTTTGGCTCCTATGTGGTGACTAAAAAATCCAATCCGTTCATTTCTCTGTATTGAAACTCAACATATTAAATATAAGCAATTTCCGAAGAAAGACACATCAAGGACGATAGATCTCCCCTAGAGGCAAACAAATACCCCGCTTCAATTTATCAACCCAATATAATTAAAATAACCAAATGTTCAGTAAAAAACGCTGGCGCTTAAACCGTTATCCGCTGATCAGTCAATTATCGAGGCAAGTATATCTGAAAACATAACCGGTCACGCACCCCAACAAGAGCGGTATGGAGCTCGAATCACGGCAGCCGCTCATCTTATAGTTCGACCTGTAATCCTAAACATTAAACGCCATCTCACGAGGCGCAGGAAATTCAATCTTTAGTATTTTCAAGAACAAAATATGACGGAACCCGCCATTACTTGCCCCTCACTGCAAAACCGAAATTCGGCTTACAGAGTCGCTCAGCGCGCCGCCGATCGACGCCGCGCGCAAGCAGGTCGAGCAGCAGCTTTTGCAGAAAAACCCCGAGATCGCCAGGCGCGAACATAGTATTCGCGAGACCGAGCAGGGGTCCCAACACTTGTATTGTATGGGCGAAATGCAGGAACCGGCACTTGAAAATCTGCCTGGATGAGCTGTTTCGATCTTGCCATTGGGCGACCTCATCGCCCTGCTTCTTCCCCAGGGCGCACACTTGCGCTTCGGTCAAAACCTCACCCGTTTCGGCAATATGACACGCCAGAACTGACAACCGCTTCTTGAATGATTCAAGATCACGCCGCAACCAGACTGGTCTGACGCCGGAAGAAGAAATGTGTCCGGTTAAATCGGAACTACTGCAAATGATTGCAAACCGCTGGCTATCCCTTAATCGGCTTGTTTCCTAAGAAATGCCGGGATGTCCAGCATATCCACCCCTGACTGTTTCATGGCTTCCACCGTCGCATCGCGCCTCCTGTTCGTACGGATCGCGGCGGGGGCATCCAGTTCTTTCCAGTTTATCGCGTCCGTGAACATGGTGTTATCCGTCCCGGTACGTGTGTGGATAACACTGAGCGGCTTGGGCTGCATACGGTTAACTACCCCGCCAAGCCCTGTCGCAACCATGGTGACCCGGAGATCATCCTGCATATTCTCATCGATTACAGTACCAATAATTACCGTGGCATCTTCAGCGATAAAGTTCTTTATGGTACTCATTACTTCATGGACTTCCCGCATTTTCATCCCCGAACTGGCGGTGATGTTTACCAATACTCCCCGTGCACCCGTGAGATTTACGTCTTCCAGCAGAGGACTTGCTACTGCCTGTTCCGCCGCCGCGCGGGCGCGATCTATACCCGAAGCAAATGCGGAACCCATCATTGCCATGCCCATTTCCGACATTACGGTTTTCACGTCAGCAAAATCAACATTGACAAGGCCCGGGCAATTGATAACCTCTGCGATTCCTGCTACCGCGCCATATAGCACATTATTGGCGGCCTTGAATGCATCCAGCATGCTGATATCCTCGCCTAGCACTACCATCAACTTATCATTTGGAATTACGATCAATGAATCAACATGTTGAGACAGTTCTTCCATACCCGTTTGCGCCGCCTTAAGCCGCCTTCCTTCGAAGGAAAAGGGTTTGGTAACCACCGCTACGGTAAGAATACCCATTTCCTTGGCCACTTGCGCGACCACGGGCGCAGCACCGGTACCGGTGCCGCCACCCATCCCGGCAGTGACAAATAACATATCTGCGCCCTCAATCAACTCGGCGATGCGGTCGCGGTCTTCCAGCGCAGCGTGGCGTCCAATTTCGGGGTTAGCTCCCGCACCCAATCCCTTGGTAATTGCAGATCCGAGTTGCAGCAGCGTGCGCGCCTGATTACGCTTCAATGCCTGAGCATCGGTGTTGGCACAGATGAATTCAACGCCTTGCACCCCATTCTGGATCATGTGATCCACCGCGTTACCGCCACAACCACCGATGCCAATGACCTTGATAACGGCTTCCTGAGTTTGTGTATCCATGATTTCGAACATAGCGTTTCTCCTTTTATGAATTGAAACAAATAATCACACTTATTTGGATGCCAGCTTTTTATTGCTCGCCGCCAATCACTCTACCTGTTATCGAAGAACCCGCTGTCTTGCGGGCCACTCAAAAATTGCCTTGAAACCAGCTTCTCATCCTTTCAAGAATCCGCCGGAATGAATTGCCTTGCAGCCTGGTGTGCTGGTGCCGTTGAAGCTGCTCCATGCCGGCGATAATCAGACCAACTCCCGTGGAACATCTTGGCGTAAGCACCACTTCCGCCAGGCCGCCGCGATACTGGGGTAATCCCAATCGTACAGGCATATGGAATATCTCTTCACCGAGTTCCACCATACCCTGCAGAGAGCTGCTACCGCCGGTGATGACGATTCCGGATGAGAGTAGTTCCTCAAAACCGCTGCGGCGCAGTTCAGCCTGCACCAGGGAGTAAAGCTCCTCCACGCGCGGTTCGATTACTTCAGTCAGCGTCTGTCTGGAGAGCTGTCGTGCGCCGCGATCGCCCACGCCCGCCACTTCCACCATTCCATGCGGGTCGGCCATGCCGCGGAGCGCGCAACCGTAACGGCATTTGATATCCTCGGCATCTTTGGTCGGCGTACGAAGCGCCATCGCGATGTCATTGGTGATCTGGTCTCCTGCAATCGGGATTACCGCGGTGTGGCGAATCGCGCCGTGAGTGAACACCGCAATATCCGTAGTACCACCGCCGATATCCACCAGGCACACGCCCAGATCTTTTTCATCTTCCGATAGCACGGCCATTGCCGAGGCAAGCGGTTGCAATACCAGATCGCGTACTTCCAGCCCACAGCGGCGCACGCACTTTATGATGTTCTGTGCCGCCGAGACCGCTCCGGTAACGATATGCACTTTCACTTCCAATCGTACGCCGCTCATGCCGATAGGCTCGCGCACATCTTCCTGGCCATCTATGATGAATTCCTGATTGAGAACATGGAGAACTTGCTGGTCATTAAGAATATTCACTGCCTTGGCGGTTTCCATTACGCGCTCCACGTCCAGTCGCGACACTTCTTTGTCCTTGATTGCTACCATTCCATGCGAATTAAAACTTTTGATATGGCTGCCGGCAATGCCCGTATACACCTCACGAATTTTACAGTCGGCCATTAGCTCCGCTTCTTCCAGCGCGCGCTGGATCGCATTGACCGTAGTCTCGATGTTGACCACCACACCTTTCTTCAAACCGCGCGAAGGATGACTGCCCATGCCGATAACCTCAAATCCGCCTTCAGGCTTCACCTCTGCGACAATAGCGATAATCTTCGATGTGCCGATATCGAGGCCAACAATCAGATTCTTGTTTTCATTGATTCTATTCATCTATTTTTCGGGTGCTTAATCTCGCCCGATTTTCTCCCCCAACGTTCTTTGGCTTTTGCTGCATCGCTTTGGTCATCGCACAGCGAATCCGTTGGGATAACGCAAGTCCACATAACTCAACTGCTGATTTAATTTCGCAATACTGACATCATGAACCAGGACGTAGCGCCCCAGCCGCGTTTCCATCTGTTCGCGCCCGAGTTCCAGTATGCTTCCATTGTCCAGGTGGATCCGCCACGCGCGGCGGGGTGAGAGATTCATCTGCTCAATATTCTGTTGCAATGGCCGCAGCAGCTTATTAAAGGCGATATATTGCCGCACCATGTCGCGCGAGCTTTCCGCAGGCCCCTCAAATACTGGCAATTTCTCGTCATCGAACACAGCATTGAATACCTCACCATGAGTGTTCACTAATGCCGTGCTGCTCCAGCGTGCCAGCGCTATATGCTCCTCTAGCGTCACCTCCAGGCTCTGCGGCCAGATGCGCCGCACACTGGCGTTGCGTACCCAGGGCAGCTTCCTGAATGCGGTACGTGTCGCGTCCATGTCAACTGTAAAAAAATTCCCCCTGACTTTACCCCGGATTGCACCATCGATCTGGTCTCGTGTCACATGCTTCAGTTCGCCGCTGCCGTTGATAGCGCTTACGCTCACCTCTTTCAGAGGAAACACCGGCAAATTAACCGTCCATTGACTGATGACGTAAAGCACCATCAGCGCAACCAGCAAAAACAGCGAGCTAGACAGTAAGTCCAGTGCCTGATGGTTATCCCACATGGGCCAACTCCAGTATTCGAAGCACAAGGTCATCAAACGATATTCCAATTGCTTTTGCTGCCATCGGCACGAGGCTGTGGTCGGTCATGCCAGGTGAGGTGTTGGTCTCAAGGAAATAGGGCTTGCCAGATTTATCCAGCATTACGTCCACCCTCCCCCATCCTTCACACCCCAATGTCCTGTGCGCTTTCAGCGCTTGTACCTGAATAGCATGCTCTTCTGCGGCGGATAAGCCACTCGGGCAGAAGTACCGGGTATCCGCGGAAATATATTTAGCCTCATAATCGTATAGGCCGTCCGCTGTCTGTATCCGCACCAGCGGTAGTGCGGTCTCTCCGAGAATGGCAGCCGTAAGTTCCATTCCTTCGATAAACTGCTCCGCCAGCACCATTGTGTCGTGCTTCGCCGCAGATTCATATGCAGCCGGCAAATCCATTGCAGTCATGACCTTACTCAAGCCGATGGTTGATCCTTCTCGAGACGGCTTGACAATCAGCGGCAGGCCAAGCTCCTTTACTACCGCGTCAAGGTCACTTTGGGCATTTAGCAAAATGTGGTGAGGAGTATTGATCCCAGCCGCTTGCCATAGCAGCTTTGTACGCCATTTATCCATTGCCAATGCGCTTGCCATTACCCCGCTGCCGGTATAGGGCAAACCCATGAGCTCCAGAGCGCCCTGCACTGTGCCGTCCTCACCATAGCGCCCATGCAGGGCAATATGTACCCGGTTGAACCCTTGTTGCCTGAGCGCCTCCATAGGTTGTTCAGCGGGATCGAATGGGTGGGCGTTTACACCTTGACGCCGCAGCGCATCAAGCACGGCTTTGCCGCTTTTAAGCGAGATCTCACGCTCCGCGGAACGACCGCCCAGCAGAATTGCAACTTTTCCAAAATCGTAATTACTCACAATTGATCGCTCCCGGCACATATCCAAGGCACAGTTTTGGATTCAGCCGATTCATTTGGCGATTCCAATAATTCGCACTTCCTGCTCCAACTCAATTCCAGCTTTTTCTTTCACGGTGTTGCGCACTGCCATGATCACGGCTTCGATATCTGCCGCTGTGGCATCGCCCGTATTTATAATGAAATTTGCATGCTTGGGCGAAACCATCGCGCTACCAATGAAAAAACCCTTTAGCCCGCAAGACTCGATCAGCCGTGCTGCGTGATCTCCTGGCGGATTGCGGAATACTGAACCGGCATTTGGCAGACTCAATGGCTGACTGTTAATACGTCTAGTGAGTAATTCCTTGATCTTTTTGCGCGATGCCGAATCTTCACCACTCAACAATCTGAACCATCCCCCAACAAACCATTCCTCATCGGCGAAACTCCCCGTTTCCTGATCCGTGAGCTTCCCCACCGGCTTCAGCGCTACGTGCCGATAGCTAATCTCATAATCCCCGGGCATATGTTCACGCAGTTGCGCTGCGCGGCTGAGCGTTTGCACCCGCTCGACAATTTCCCACATTTCGGCGTCGTAGCAACCCGCGTTCATCGCCAGCGCTCCACCAACCGTACCGGGGATGCCTGCCAGGAATTCCGCACCTGCCAGATTATGCAGTGCTGCGAATCGCGCTACCTTCGCGCAGGCCACTCCTGTTCCCGCGTAAATCAAACCACATTCCTCGTTCTGTTGTTCGAGCCGCAAATCATTAAGTCTCGGATGTAGCACCACTACCGTGCCTCTCATGCCACCGTCGCGCACCAGGAGGTTACTGCCTAACCCAACCATATGTACCGGCTCATCCGCTGGCAGGTCACGGATGAATTGAACAAGATCAGTTAAATCGGCCGGTATATATAAACGCTCCGCCTGGCCGCCCGCCCGCCAGGAGGTGTATTTTTTCATTGACTCATTCATGCGCATTTCGCCGCGAAGGGCGCGCAATCCCTGAGTTAATTTAATTTCTGACATATCCATTCATGAATCCGGTGACAAATTTCGTTATGCACAAAAAGGCAGGACAGGCTTTTATCCTCCTCTTGGGCAGCAGCATGTTCAGCCCTGAATCCTTTTTCCCTGCATTCCTTTTTCGAGATTAGCGGCAACTCCCCCCACCGACCCCGCCCCCATCACCAGTACTATGTCGTCGTCCCGCGCCACACCATGAATGGCGGCGGGTAACTCATCCACCGTCTCGACAAAAATTGGCTCCGCCTTACCTTGCACTCTGAGTGCCCGCGCAAGCGACTTGCTGTCAGCCGCGACGATGGGCGCTTCACCTGCCGCGTAAACCTCGGTCAACAGCAGTACATCGACGGTGGCTAACACTTTAACGAAATCCTCGAACAAGTCGCGGGTGCGGGTGTAGCGATGCGGCTGGAATGCCAGAACAAGCCGGCGACCAGGAAATGCGCCGCGTGCGGCTGCAATGGTGGCTGCCATTTCTACCGGGTGATGGCCATAATCATCGACCAGTGTAAAACTTCCCTCTCCCTCGATTCCTTCACTGATCAGCTTTATTTCGCCGTAGCGCTGAAAACGCCGGTCCACACCTCCGAAATTTGCCAGTGCCCGGATTATGGCGGTGTCTGTTACACCCACCTCGTTGCATACCGCAATTGCCGCGAGCGCATTCTGCACATTATGCAATCCTGGCAGATTAAGCATGATTTTGAGCTTGCGAGTCTTGCCATTGACTCCTATCAGGGCGGTAAAATGCATCTGCCCTTCACTATGGCGAATATCGGCAGCGCGGACCTGGGCAGTATCCGATAAACCATAAGTGGTGATGGGCTTGGTAACGTCGGGCAGAATTGAACGTACGTTGGCATCGTCAATACACAACACCGCCATACCGTAAAAAGGCAGGTGCTGTAAAAAATCGATAAATGCCTGCTTGAGCTTGCTGACATCGTGACCATAAGTTTCCATGTGATCTGCATCTATATTGGTCACTACGGCCAGTACGGGTTGTAAATAGAGAAACGATGCGTCGGATTCGTCGGCCTCCACCACGATAAATTCGCCACGGCCCAACTTGGCATGAGAGCCCGCAGCTTCCAGCCTGCCACCGATAACGAATGTCGGATCCATTCCCGCTTCCGCCAGAATACTGGCGACCAGGCTTGTGGTGGTGGTTTTGCCATGGGTGCCCGCAATGGCGATGCCCTGACGCAATCTCAATAACTCCGCCAACATAATTGCACGTGGCACTACCGGCACATTACGCTCGCGCGCAGCAATCACTTCAGGGTTGTCCGGCTTGATTGCCGTAGATGTCACTACTGCATCAGCTGATGCCACATGATCGCGCTCGTGGCCGGCATGAATGGTCGCACCCAGCTTCTTCAGGCGCCGTGTAATGGATGTGCTGGATAAATCCGAGCCGCTAACCTGGTATCCCAGATTAAGCAGTACCTCGGCAATTCCGCTCATACCCGAGCCACCGATGCCGACAAAATGAACATGTTTGACTTTATGTTTCATATTACGAATTTATTGAACGTGAGGAGAAAAACGACATTTGAATAACGTAACATTCACTTCTTACGTTTCAGCCTTTACCTTAATCATTCTTATGCACGCCTCCGCTACCAGTCTGGTTGCATCCGGTTTCGCCAGTTCACGGGCCTTCATTGCCATTTCCAGAAGTTTCTCGCGGGTAAATTCCATCAACAATTCCGCCAGTCTCTGCGGATTCAATTCACTCTGCGGCAACAGCACCGCCGCATTCTTGTCGCTTAGAAATTTGGCATTGCTTGTCTGATGATCATCTACGGCATAGGGAAAAGGCACTAAAATACTTGCCGCACCTGCTGCAGTTAGCTCGCTGATGGTTAACGCCCCGGCGCGGCAAACCACCAAATCGCAATCGGCGTAGCGGACCGCCATATTCTCAATGAATGTGACCAGTTCGCCTTCCACCGCCACTTCGGCATAATTCTTCCTCAACGAATCCAGATGCTTTGTTCCTGCCTGGTGCGTCACCAGCGGACGTATTTTTTCAGGAATCAGCTTCAATGCCTGCGGCACGATAGTATTCAGTGCTTGCGCACCCAAACTGCCCCCAATTACCAGCAGCCTCAATTTTTGATTATCGGTCTTACTTCGTAAGGCATACCTTTTTTCCGGTGCCTCCAACTGGCTGATTTCGCTACGCACCGGATTGCCGGAAAACACCGCCTTTTTATCGTTCCTGATAGCATTGGGAAAACCCAACAAAACTTTGTCGGCAAGTTTCGCCAATATCCTATTGGCGAGACCGGGAATCGAATTCTGTTCATGTATAAGTAGCGGTTTGCCCAGTAACGAGGCCATCAACCCGCCGGGAAACGCAGGATAACCCCCCATACCAAGCACCACGTCAGGGCGCACCCGCAGCATCACCTTGACGCTTTGCCATAATGCAAATAACAGCCGAAGTGGCAGCGTGAGCCAAGTCACAGCGTTCTTTCCCCGCAAACCGGAAAAACGGATAATCTCGATGTCATAGCCTCGTTGCGGCACCAGCACCGTTTCCATTCCTCTCTCTGTTCCCAGCCACACGACATGCCAACCCGCCATCTTCATGTAATCCGCTACCGCCAGTCCTGGAAATACATGCCCACCGGTTCCGCCCGCCATGATGAGAATGGTGCGGATCAAGTTAAAGCCCTCCGCGATTCAAAATTATTTTCATCCCGCATAACCCTTCATCAGCTGCCGGTTCTCCCAATCCACCCGCAGCAATACCGCCAGCGCAACGCAGTTGGCAACGATACTGCTGCCACCGAAACTCATCAGTGGCAAAGTCAATCCTTTCGTCGGCAACACGCCCATGTTCACGCCCATGTTAATAAAAGTTTGTACCCCCAGCCATACACCAATACCTTGGGCCACCAATGCGTGAAAGTGACGTTCCCGCATAGCCGCCCGGCGGCCTATCACGAAGGCGCGTATGACCAACCACGCAAACAGCGCCGCTACCGTCATCACTCCAATGAAGCCGAGCTCCTCCGCGATCACCGCAAGCAGAAAATCAGTATGTGCTTCAGGTAGGTAGAAAAGCTTTTCCACGCTACCGCCCAAACCGACACCCATCCATTCTCCGCGCCCGAACGCAATCAAAGCATGACTCAACTGATACCCTTTTCCGTAGGGATCATCCCACGGGTCCATGAATCCAAAAAAACGCTGCAAGCGATAAGGCTCAACCCAGATCAGCATTAACAGGCAGATGAATAGAAAGCCGGTCAATCCAGCGAACAGCTTCAGTTCCATCCCCCCCAAAAACAGTATCGCCATCATGATGGCCGTGATGACAACAAACGCCCCAAGGTCCGGTTCAAGCAACAGCAGCGAACCCACCATTAGCATGACGATCAACATGGGAAAGAGGCCCTTGCGAAAGCTGCCCAAGTACGCTGCCTTGCGAACGGTATAGTTCGCAGCGTAAATCACCACGAACAACTTCATGAATTCTGATGGTTGAAAATTCACTATCAGCAGCGATATCCAGCGCTTACTCCCGTTGACTTCACGGCCTATGCCCGGAATCAGCACCAGCAACAGCAACACCACTCCCAGTAAGAACAAGTGGAGCGAATACTTCTGCCACAGTCGAATCGGCAGTTGGAACGCGATCAACCCCGCAAGTAGACCCACGGCCAAATAGACGCCATGCCGAACAAGAAAATAAGCCGGATAACCATTTGTGCCCCGCCCCGCCTCGGCAATGGAAATGGAAGCGGAATAAACCATTACCAGCCCCAGACTCAGCAACAATATCGCAGACCAGATCAAGGACTGATCAAAGTTGGGCAGCATCCTCTGACTGTTGATATTGTTCTGGTAGATCATCAGCTGGAGGCTTTATGAAGCGGGAATGAAATTTCTGTCTGCACGCTCCTCACTGCAGCAATGAATGCCTCGGCGCGGTGAGCGTAATTTTTGAACATATCGAAGCTGGCGCATGCCGGTGACATTAGTACTGCATCACCTTCTTGTGCCAGCGCAAAGCTTTTTTGCACTGCTTCTTCCATCGTCGTTGCATGATGCAATGACACCCCGGAACCACTTATCGCGTTTACGATTTTGTTTGCATCACGCCCGATCAGCACCACTGCTCGCGCGTGCTCTGCAATCGGCCTGGCTAATGGCGAGAAATCCTGCCCCTTGCCGTCCCCGCCCGCGATCAGCACCACACTTTGCGTCATGCCGTTCAAAGCCGCGACCGTCGCGCCCACGTTGGTGCCTTTTGAGTCGTCGTAGAATGTGATGCCGCTGAATGCCGCCACTTTCTCCATTCGGTGCGGCAGACCCCTGAATTCACGCAAGGCCTGTAGCAATGGCTCAAGCGGAAGATCTATGGCACGGCAGAGCGCTAATGCGGCCAAGGCGTTGGCTACATTGTGCAGGCCGGTAACGCCAAGCTCACTGGTTCTCATCAAATGCGCTTTCCCTTGAACCAGCCAGATGTTTTCACCCTCACGCAGCAGACCGAAATCATTACTGTCACTTGGCAGATCCACACCGAAAGTCATCCGCTTTCTCCCGCTCAATGCCATGGCGCGTACTCGGGAATCGTCACGATTCAGAATCTGTACACCGCCGCCACCCGCGTTACCCAGAAATATCCTTGCTTTGGCAGCCGCGTAATCCCCCATTCCCGCATAGCGGTCAAAATGGTCTTCAGATAAGTTCAGCACCGCCGCCGCGTCAGGGTCAAGATTTTGTGTGGTTTCCAGCTGAAAACTGGAGACCTCCAATACCCATGCTTTAGGCAGTTTTCCTGAATCTTCCCGCTGCATCAGCGCATCGAGCACTGCTGGGCCGATATTGCCCGCCACCTCGACGTCCCATCCCGCTTGCTTCACCATCGCCCCTGCCATGGCGGTTACCGTAGTTTTACCGTTGGAACCGGTAACGGCCAGAATTTTTGGTTTTGAAGTGTTGAATTGTTTAATTGCCAAAGCAAAAAGTTCTATATCACCCAATACCGGCACACCATCTTTCATTGCCCGCTGCACCATCGGCTCGGCCAGAGGCACGCCGGGACTGATAGCAATAACGTCTATACCAGAGAAAATCTTGGGTGCAAACGTGCCTGTGAATAGCCCGGCGTCAGGCAGAGCTTGTTTCAATGCTTCCAGATAGGGCGGCGCAACGCGACTGTCAGCCATGCGTACACTCGCTCCCGTATGCGACAGCCACTTTGCCATGGAGAATCCGGTTTCACCCATTCCGAGCACTAACACGGTTTTACCTTTCAGATTCATACGCAAACTTCAATTTCATCTCAGTTTCAACGTGGATAATCCAAACAGCACCAGCATCATGGTAATAATCCAGAACCGTACCACCACCTGGTTTTCCTTCCAGCCCTTCAATTCGTAGTGATGATGTAGCGGCGCCATTCGGAAGACGCGTTTACCAACCAGCTTGAACGAAGCCACCTGTAACATCACTGATAGGGTTTCCACCACGAATACGCCGCCCATGATGACTAGCACGATTTCCTGGCGCACTATCACTGTCACGATACCAAGCGCCGCGCCAAGAGCAAGCGCGCCGACGTCACCCATGAATACTTCCGCCGGATAGGCGTTGAACCAGAGAAAAGCAAGCCCGGCGCCCGCCAGCGCGCCACAGAAAACAGCCAACTCACCTGCATGGGGGATGTACGGAATCCCGAGATACTTTG
>JBDTWQ010000202.1:0-4578 GCA_040006595.1 Nitrosospira sp. | reverse complement strand
GCCTGGCGAGCAGATTGCCGCTGTCGTTCCTTGCTCATATCCTGGCTACGATGCTCGATCGCCTGGATCAAGTGCCAGCCAAATGGAGATTGTACCGGCCCACTGATTTCGCCATCCTTAAGTGCATTCATCGCATGCTCGAATTCCGGGACCGTATCGCCGGGTGAAACCCAGCCGAGATCGCCGCCTGATGCGGCACTACCGTCTTGAGAGTGAAGTCTCGCCAGTTCTTCAAAATTGCCGCCGTGATCCAGGCGATCTTTCAATTCAGTTATGCGTCGCCGGGCATCGGCCTCAGATGTCAATTCATTGATTTTTATCAAAATATGGCGAGCATGAGTCTGATCAACCATCGTTATGGCGTCTTTTTGATTGCGCCGGTCAAGCAGTTTCAGAATATGGAAGCCGTTGGGGCTTTGAATTATTGAAGTCACTTCGCCCGGCTTCATTGGTGCCAAGATTTCCTCAAATTTTTTCGTTAATTGAGCAACGGGACGCCACTCAAGCACACCGCCTGTCATAGCATCGGCGGCATCGGAAAATTCGGCAGCGACCTTGCCAAATTCGGCGCCATTCTGCAATTGACCCAAGGCAGCTTCTGCTCGCTGCCGCATGGCCTGGCTTTTTAATGCATCTGCCTTTTCCGGTAGTTGCACCAGAATATGGGCAAGGCGATATTCATAATTATTATCGGGGGAATTTTCCTCAGCATGAAGAAAGTTATCGACTTCTCCCTCAGTCACATTTATCCGGTTGTTGACCTCACGTTCCTTCAGCCGTACTAAAATTATCTCGTCGCGAATTTCGTCTCGGAACTTGTTGAAACTGATCCCGTCCTGCTCAAGCGCGCTATAAAATTCCTGCGTTGACATCTTGTTTTCCTGAGCGATACGGCGAAGAGTCTGGTCGAGCTCGGCATCAGGTACTGTCAGGCCAGTTTCTTTTGCAAGTTGCAGTTGAACGCGATTAACGATAATACGTTCCAACAGCTGTTTTTCCAGTACCGCAGGCTCGGGCGGCTGCACTCCCTGTTTCTGTAATTGTTTGAGAGTGGTCCTGAGCACCTCATCCAGCTCGCGGCGGGTCACCACATTTTCATTCACAACCGCAACGATCCGATCAATGGTTTGGATACTGCCGGGATGGGCCGGTTGTTGGGCAACAGCAATTCCGGCTGTCAGCATGGCCAGCAGAACAGGGGGACGCAACAGGAATTTCGTACCCATGTTAATAAGCGTATCAGCCTGGATCTGGCAGTTGGATAGGATGAAGTGTGCTGTTTTTGCAAAAACCGTTCAATCCGCCCCCCTGTAGCGGACTCACCATGAAGGTGAGGGTTAAGTGATGCAAAAAGGTTTTGTGGATCATAGCGCTAAACTGAAAAGTGAGCGGTCAACTGCCGTATTTGGGTTCAAGGATTGTGGAGGAAGAAAATCATGGCGATCTGCGCGACGAGCGACAGCTTACGATCCGGACTATGGCCCTTCCACTGTTCCACTCCCCTGGCTGCCGGTCCTGGTGTATCCAGGAATGCTGCGCTGCAATACCTGTAGCGGGTTTGATCCGATTTGCATCAGACCATTCAACTCAAGTTGCAGAAAAGCTTGCGTAGTGGTCTTCTGAGTGGCAAGGGTTAGATGCTGGACTACAAACCGCAGCGACCAGCAGCAGGCATTATACTCAACTCCCGCCAGTCCTTCCAGGATTTTATGATCTTGTAGCGAGTAATTCAGGCGTGCCACACTTTGCCATTTTTCTGCCCATCGCCATTGTGATGAGAAATCGACCTGATGTAATACATCGCGGGTAAAGCGGTAACCAAGGTTTACTACCCTGCCAGGTTCCGGACGATAACTCAAGCCCGAACGCACCACTTCGGCACGGTATTGGGCTTGGTCAAATTGCATGCTTGAATCCGTGGTGATGGTCGGCGTGATAAATCCTGTGATTGCAGCAATAGCATCTGGTCTTCTAGGGATTGTCCCGGGTGCGTCCAACGTTATCTGCCGGTTTATGAAACTGAATTGCTGACCAACGGAAACACGCATACGTTCTGCACCGGTCCCCGGCTCTATGAGACGGGATGTAAGCGCGAAGCTAACCTGATTCGCGTCGTTGATACGGTCGCTGCCACTGAAGCGATTTTCGGTTAGCATCTGGGCAAAGCTGAAATCCGTCTTGGCGGAATCAAAATTGGGCAGAAGACTCTGGTCGCGGAATGGCACATAAACGTAAAATAAGCGTGGCTCAAGAGTTTGAGTGAATTTTTCCCCGCCCAGTTCCATCCGGCGATCAAATATTACGCTGCTGTCCACGCTGAAGAGTGGCAAGGTACGATTCGGATTGGTGCCTGGTGATGTGTCGAATTGGTCGAGGTAATACTCGGTGTGGTGTATGCCGATCTTGGGCGTGATGTAACCAAATGCGTTGTGCATGGGGTAACTGACGCTGGGAAAGAACGTAACGCGATTGCCACTTACGCGAGTAGGGTGGGAGAAATTGGTCCAGCTGCTGATTAAACTGAGATCTGCTCCCAAAATATCGGCTTTGTGTGCTGTTAAAGTAACTTGTGGCAGGCGCTTGTAAGGAGCGGCAACGGGTGCAAGAGGATCCTGAATGGTTTGGAATTGCTGTACAAGTGTCGTTACGTTCAATGTCCCGCCTTCTCCCAAATTACGGTTGTATGCCACAAGGCCCTGCTGCAGCAGATTAACCCTGGACGTTACATTAAGATTTGCACCCAGATCACGAAAATAAGTATCATCGGAGACCCTGTTATAGTCAAGGCGACTATAGAAACCATTGCCTAGAGTTTGATTGTGCCCGAACGACACGCGATAGCGAGTCTCTTTTGTTTGGAGGTCGTGCGGCAATATCTCGGCCAATAAATTGCTATTTGAGTTGGTTCCCAGATAACGGAATTCGCTGTTCATGGCGACACCGCGCTTGGACATGGCTCGCGTTGAAAACGTTGCATCATAGTTAGGCGCAATGTTCCAGTAAAATGGCACGGTGAGATCGATACCAGTTCTGGCAGTGTAACCATACAGGGGAGCCAGCATGCCGGACTTGCGTTCGCCGCTGAATGAGAAATTTATCCAGGGCGTATACAATATCGGCACATCCTTGAATGTGAGCTTAACTTTCCGCGCAGTGCCTGCTTTCGTTGCTTTATTGATTGCCAGGTCATCTGTTTGCATGTACCAATCGTCATCGCCGGCAGGGCATGTGGTATAAGTCGCTTGCCGAAGCCGATATTGGTTTTCCCCTTCAAATAGCAGCATATTGGCGTAGCCCCGGCTGCTGGCATCTTTCAAACGATAATTGGGTTGACTCAATTGCCCAGTTTTGCTTGCCAGATTGAATTTGAGCTGCGAGCCCTCCAGTATGTCTCCATCTCGTTCGACACGCACGCTGCCTTGGGCCTCGGCATCTTCCGTAGCTTGATGATATTTCATTCGATCTGCCGAGATAAATTGGTCGCCGTTAAACAGCTCAGCCTTGCCTATCCCTTCAATTTCCTGCTCAACATGGCCCTGCAGGCGATCAGCCGCGATGAATATAGGCCGGTTTTTTTTCTTTTCTCCCTTGGTTATGGGCGTTGGGGCCTTACTTCCATCTTTTACCGCCAGCGGCGGAACCTCATAAGGTGCGATCGCGCCGCCGAGACGCAGTTTAGTGTCGCCTTCCTGTGCCAGGTGCCCATGAATCTGCTCAGTCTCAGTAAATATGGATCTTTTATTTGATTCTGTCCCGGCGACAGGCAATGCTAATTTGTTTCCATTTTTCAATGTCGGCGATGGGGTGCCCGAAGGTGTAGCTTGGCCACTTTGCGTGCCACTGCGCAGCCCGGCCTCACCCTCTTGTTCAAGGTGGCCGGGTATATGCTCGATTTCAGCAAGTATTGGCCTGTTTTCCGTGCTTTTCGCTGTAGTGGCAGACGCGTCCAGAGGGAGCCCGTCTTTTATCGCCGGCGATAGCGTATAGTCCTGCTTCGGCATAAATTGCATGCTCTCCGGGCCCTTGCCGGATTGTTCCGTGGCGACGTTTTTTTCAGCCGCTATATCATCGGGCTTTGAGGGCATTCGATCGGCTGAGATAATAGGGCCGGTACGCAGCTCAGTCTCGCCCCTGGCCTCGGTCTCATATTCATGGTGGCCCTTTATACGCTCCGTATCGATCAATACAGGTTTGTTATCGTTGATTTCAGCTTGAGCGGCGGATCCTGCCCGCTCGTACTTATTTCGTGATGCTGCTGAAGGCGTGTCAGCAAGTGCATTGAATACAAGGCAGAAGGGAAAAGCTGAGCAGCAGATGTAGCGGGAAAAACGCGATTTCATTTGTGGAGGTTCATCCTGAAAAGGCATCTCGACACGGATGAGTTGCCGTTTTCAGATTTATATGTCTCGCATCACGGGTATAGGGGCACGATGGCACGTAGCGTATTAAAGTCGGATATGTGAAAATCGAGGAAGCTCTGCATTAAGCCTGCTATCAGCTGAGCTTGATAATAAACGGAGAATAAAAGCCGTAAGTGTAACAAAAAACGGAAGGCAGGCTATACGCATGCTTGTGTGA
>JBDTWQ010000201.1:0-26668 GCA_040006595.1 Nitrosospira sp. | reverse complement strand
GAGTAAGTTCGCTACAAAGACGGATTGCAAGCGGCGCATGACTGTTGTTGTTCGCGACGCCTTGGAATGGAGTGACCATTCCAAGGCGTCGCACGTTGCCCTGCACCCAAAAGCCGTACACTCCACTCCGTCCAACTGCCGGATTTAGGTTAATGCATGCAATTATAAAGTATGCGCTGAAAAGAATACGTTACATATCGTTACATATGGCCTTGAATAACAAAAAGTGTTGAATAATCCGGATTGATTGTTTCTATCCGGCTAATGTCGGAAAAGAAAAACTAGACATAAGCATCGGGGAATTCAACACTAAAGGTCTGCATATCAGTTCGTTATTGAGGAGATCGCTGAGCTCAAGAGGAATATCGCATGGGGTGCTACACGATATAACCGGCTCCCGAGAACACTATAAGGGATATATTCTGATTGCTTTCAGGAAATGTGAGGGCAGCGGCTGTCATATTTATTATGATGTAAAGGAAAACAACAGGGGGTTTTTAGTCACGGCGACCAGTACGATATAGAAAAAAACAATCTGAGCCGCAATCCACGCGGAAATCCTTGCTTTACGGGTTTTTCCGAATCTCAACGCAATCATGCCAAAACCGATGTAAAGCAGCAGCCCCACGACTTTAGCGCTGAGCCATGAATTATGTATTGGATTCTGATGAATCATGATAGCTAGCGCAATGGCGCTTGTCAGCAGCACGGTATCCACTACGTGCGGTGTAATTTTTACCCAGCGTTGTTGCAGCGCGGCGGATCCCTGCATCATCCAAACGCTACGCAAAGAAAACAGCAGGTAGCTGATTGCAACGCTTGTGACGTGTATCATCTTTAATGCTGCGTAGCTCATGCTCACTCTCCGTGAAACATCCAGCCGTGGCTGCCCGCCACCGCTCCGGCGACAGCAACGAGACTTAAACTCAGCATCACCCAATGCATGCGTCGCATTCGCGCCAAAGTCTTTATCGAGTCTTGATCCGCCGTATTTTTTATCTGCCGGCGCAGCACCAGTGGTTCCACCACGAACAGCATTAAAGTAAAGATCAGCCACACCAGGACCATGGCATGCATCCACCAGAAGCGCAACTCCGTGAAACGGCTCCATGCGTTGAGGATATGCACCATGTAGAAACCGCTCAAACCGACGAGCAACGTGGTGAAACGTGCCTGAGGCGCAAAGCGGCTTTCGATGCGGCCGAAAAACTCCTTACGCTCGGATACCGATTTTATTTGTGCCATAGCGGGAATCAGCACAGTGGTGACCATCCCCACGCCGCCGACCCACAACACTACCCCCAGCACATGCAGCACTCTGGCCAATGCAAATTCATCCATAACAGTAACCTCTCTACGTTGCTCGTTTGTTCCGCGTATTGCGCCCACCATGACATACTTCGCCTTGGACTCTGGTTCATTCACGGAATTCAATAGGGACGATTTGCATCAGCGCCGCACCCGTCGGATGATTACCGTGTCGCCTGCTTCATTGCCTGAGTTATGCGCACCGTTTCCACACTTACCGTGGTCACGCGTGTGAGCAAATCGATCACCTTTTCCTTGTAATCGGCGAAGCGATAGGTATCGAATTTTTCCCGGATGGTGGGGTCTTTGGGTTTCTTTTCCTTATACTGGTCGAGTACCCATTCCAGTGCGCAACGGTTGCCGAGCTTGTAGTTCCAGGCGTCCGCCGGGATGCCAAGTACCGTGGTCTCGGAGTCCAGTGTGATGATGCCCGCATCTTTGTCAGCGCGCAGCAGGGCCTTGGGCGTGAGGCCGGCAGCCCGCGTTTTTTCGTCGGGCGCGTCGATGCGTTGAAGTCCAAAGGGCTCGACCGATTCATAGCCGATGTGCAGTGTCATCAACGTCTCGCCCCACGCGGCCCATTGCCAGAAGTCAGCATAAAACGGAATGCGTGGAAACTCGCGCTTCAGATTCAGCGCGTATTTTTCGCGGTAATGCGGATCGTGCAGCACGGCGTAGCAGTAGTAGAAAATGGCTTCTTTGGTGATTTTTTTTTGTTGCGACCTGTATCGGTTTCATGCTTGTAATGTTCAGTGAATTTGTTTGAGGCCCCAATCGGTGATGTTATCGACCCGATTGCCTGCGTCATCGTAACGGACTAACGGAACAAATTGAGTTTTTTCAAGCAAATCGAATGAAGGCAAGATGTTGACCCCAAGGGTCGAGAATGATTTGCTGGATGCAGCTCCTGAGAAGCCAAAAGTCAAATTGTTCCAGTCACCACTGATTGGAAATATCCTATTTTGAAGGTAAATCCGATGCGTCATCACTTTTGCATAATACGTAGCGCATTGAACAAACGGGCGATAAGCGGTGGCTTGACGCAAGCAGGCTGCATCGAACTGTAGAACGGTACCGCGATCAAGATGAGATTCCAGTTCCTCCGTCCATTTGATCTCACGCGAAACGAACTTCCTTAGAGCGTCGGCACGCTTCTTTTTATCCTTGGGTTGAGATGCGCTTACCCCGAGCCACCGCGATTGCTCTGACGAGTAAATCTTATAGAAACGCTTTACCTTTTTGGAGAGTTGTTCTGCAGAAAAGTCTGTCATCCACTCATCGCGTGCCGTCACCACGCCGTTAGAAATTAGCTTGAAGATGGCTTTCTCGTGAGAAACCTTTTTTGCCTCTTTAGCTTCTTTGCTCGCTAGCAGCCTGTCGGACTTAAAGCCCGCATAAAATAGTATAATGCACGTTAAATCATAATATTAATACGATATTGCCATGAGCCACTTCAGACCGATCAAACGCGACATGAACTACCTGTTCCCGCCTTCGATGAACGACTGGCTGCCGGAGCAACACTTAGCGCGCTTTGTGGTTGAAATCGTGGAGCAGCTGGACCTGAAAGGCATGGAGTGCGCCTACCGGGGAACGGGAAGTGCCCCGTTCCACCCCGCATTGCTTCTGTCTATCCTGGTTTATGGCTATGCCACGGGCGTGTTCTCCAGCCGCAAGCTGGAGAACGGCACCCACGACTCGGTTGCATTCCGGTTTGTGGCGGCGGACGAGCACCCTGATCACGACACCCTGAACACTTTCCGCAAGCGGTTTCTGAAAGAAATCGAAGGCCTGATGGTGCAAGTCCTGATGATCGCTCGTGTCATGGGTGTGCTCAAGCTCGGCAACATTGCCCTGGATGGTAGCAAGATCAAAGCCAACGCATCCAGGCATAGCGCCCTGAGTTACGGGCACATCAAGAAACTGGAGACGCAATTGAAAGAGGAGGTCGCCAAGCTCTTGGCCTTGGCCGAAGCGGCGGACAACGAAAGGATACCCGGCGGCATGAACCTGCCCGAAGAGATCGCCCGTCGTGAAGATCGGCTGCAAGCGATCGCACAGGCCAAAGCCAAGATCGAAGCGCGCGCCGGCGAACGGCACGAACGGGAACAAGCCGAATATCAAGTTCGGCGGGAGAAGCGTGAAGCGAAAGCCGGGGAAACGGGCAAGCCCCCGCGCGGCAAACCGCCGATCCCGCCGGAAGCCGGTGCGCGGGACAAAGACCAGATCAACCTCACCGACGAAGAATCGCGCATCATGAAGGTGCCGGGGGGCGGATTCGAGCAATGCTACAACGGCCAGATCGCGGTGGACATGGAAAGCCTGCTGATCGTGAAGACCGGCACCGTGCAAGCGGCCAACGACAAACAGCAGGTCAAACCCATGCTGAAGCAGCTCGACACCTTGCCTGTCGAACTGGGCAAACCCACCACGCTGGTGGCGGACACTGGCTACTACAGTGAAGCCAACGTCAATGCCTGCGGCGAGCACCTCATCACTCCACTGATCGCAGTGAGCCGGGAGGAACATCACCCCGGCCCGATGGAACGTTTCACCGAACCGCCGTTGCTGGTGGAAGGTGCCACGGCGGTGGAGAAAATGCGGCACGACCTCAAGACAAAAGCAGGGCGGACGATTTACGCAAAACGCAAATGCACGGTGGAACCCGTGATCGGCATCGTCAAATCGATTCTGGGCTTCCGGCAATTCCTGCTGCGAGGGCTGGAAAACGTCCAAGGCGAGTTGAATCTGGTGGCGATGGCGTGGAACTTGAAGAGAATGTTCGTGCTGGTGGGTTAATTCCCATCGACATTCGACATTTCTGAGAATCTGAAAGCGATTTTATGAAAGCACGATTGAACCTTTGTGCTAAAACCGGCAAATTAATGTCGGCTATAACGGCAAGTCCGACAGGCTGCTAGTGGGATTAGCGTATCAAAGTCGTTGCTCGTCAGGTTAATCCAGTTATTTTTTGCATCCGGCTTGATGAAATCAAAATGCCGCTCGCGCAATGGTTTACTACTGATAAAACTGAGTTTCTCATCGGCCTTAGCGTAATCACGTACTGTCTCGTACATGATTTTGCATCCATTGATTTCCTTCTTTCTGACGCAGAACCAGATAGCTACTCCCACACGGATTTGATCGTCAAAGATATTTCCACCTTCCTGCCTACGCCGTTCACCGCTGGTGCGCGCGTTACCTTTCAAGTCCACCACCCAGATTTCGTTAAACTCCTGCGCAATCACCTGGCGGAAGCCGTCAAAAGTGCGGCTGTCGATAAAGGAGTTGTTGCTGACAAACGCAATCACTCCGTTCTCACTCAGCCGGTCACTGGCCCAGCGGAAGAAGCGGGAATACATGTCATAGAGCTTGGTTTTCTGCGCGTTACTTTCGGCAATATAGGTCTGCTTGATGCGTTTGTCGATTTCGGCGTATTCGCGGTTCTTATTGTTGTCGTTTTCGTTGAGCTGATTGGCGTTATACGGCGGATTGCCAATAATAACGCTAATGCGCTTGCTATTTTGCCGCTTGATGCGGGCGACATTCTCTTCGCTGACGCTGCCGAATAAATTACCAATAGTACCCTTGGCGGCAGTGTGCAGACCTACATTGTCCAGTGTGTCCACGAAACACAGATTGGGAAACTCTTCGTAGTTGCCCGTGATCGCCGCATAGGTCGCTTCAATGTTAAGGTTGGCCACGTAGTAGGGGAGAATGGCCATTTCGTTGGCGTATAATTCGTTGAGGTATTTGTATTTGAGCTTGGCGGGCTGGCCACGAAAATGTTCCAGCATTTCACAGATAAAAGTGCCGGTGCCGGTTGCGGGATCGAGAATTTCGACGTCCTTGTCGATCAGATTCTTGCCGAAGTGCTTTTCGGTCAGCCAGTCGGCGCCGTCGATCATGAAGCGAACGATTTCGTTCGGCGTATAGACCACGCCCAGGCGATCCGCTGCCTTGGTGTTGTAAACTTTGTAGAAATTTTCGTAGATGACCTTCAGGAAGGTTTGCTTTTCATTGTGGCTTGAGATTTGGGCGGCGGCCGCACGAATGGCGGCGTAGTAGGTCTCGAGCCCTTTGAGGGTCTGTTTTTTCAGGCTGCCCGTGAAAAATCTTTCTTCCAAAGCATATAGTTCGCGCGCCACATTATTTTTTTGGTGAAAATCGGGGTCGTCAAACACCTTGGCGAAGATTTCTTCGGTGAGGATGTGCTGGATCAGCATTTCGCGCACATCGGCCTCAGTCAATCCAGGGTTGATGGCTTCTGCGCATGGATGAGAAATCTTTTCTCGGCGTCGTGGAAGTTGGCGTTGGCTTTATGTTCACGTTCGATCATCTCGCGCAGAGCTTGCAATACCGCGGGCAAGTCGGTCTTGAACTGTTCCACTGCAGCACGGAAACCGGCAATTTCAGGTCGCTCGAAGCTGAAGAAAAGCCTGAGCAGTTGGGACAGCGTAGTGATATCAGTCATATCGCAACGCAAGACTTCATTTTTGCGCTGTACCAGAACGGCGGTCACATCATCCGAGAAGATGATGTTGTCCTGGGGGTAGCCTTTCCTGAATTTCTTGGAAATCTCATCGTCAAGATCATCGTTCGCGTCCTTGGCTTCCCAATAGCCCAGCGGCATACGGAGTTCGTGCAGCAAGGCGCCATCAACGGTGATATTGGTTTTGGTTGCGGTTCTGAGCGGATACTCGGCCAGGAATACCAGCTTCTGCTGGCGGCCCCAGTTCTTGAGCAAATCCTTGAAAGCTTCGCGCACGATGGTTTCGCGTGCGCTGCCACTGATTTTCCTGATGATATCGAGCTGCTTGAGATAGTCGTTGATAAGTAGCTGGCTCAATGAGTGTCCTATTGTTATCTCTGTTCAGTATCTGGATTGGATCAGTAACAAAAATGGGGATCGTTACCACTGCCGCATCTGGTGGAAAATTCGCAGAATGGTGACTGAATCGGGCTGGGGCAAGTAAACGATGGTGAAGGGCGTGCCGGTCACAACAAGCTCGCGAGTAGAATGGATGCGCCCGGCTTTGCCAAGCAACGGGTGTTCCATGAGTAATTTGACACACTCAAGAATTTTACCACCCATGCGTTGCGCGGCATGTGAGTTATCCAGCGCAATGTATTGCCGTAACGAGACAAGATCATCAATGGCATTTTCATGCCACTTTATTTGCATACCGGCGCTTTTAGTTCCTGATCGCTGCCCCAGCTTTGCAGCCACTGTTCAGTCTGGTCCTCGCTGGCAAATTTGGGATTGCCTTGCCTAATTTTATCCAATGTATTTTGAATGGCCTCGATTTGCCAAGCTTCATGTTGTACGTACTGCTCCACGGCATGGGCCATGAGCCAGGCACGCGACCGTTCCGTAGCTTTGGTAAGCATGTCGAGTTTGCTCAAGACGTCGTCGTCGAGCCGGATGGAGACTGATTGTGTCATAGTCGTTCACTCCTCGTGTAGTCAAATGTACACATCAGATTATAAACCGTTGCCAGACTGCTTTCCATACCAAAATGCGCCGACACGGTCCGGTTAAGCCTGATCAAATCAAATCAAATCGAATCAAATCGAATCA
This sequence comes from Nitrosospira sp., assembly GCA_040006595.1. Taxonomy (GTDB): domain Bacteria; phylum Pseudomonadota; class Gammaproteobacteria; order Burkholderiales; family Nitrosomonadaceae; genus Nitrosospira. The sequence continues at coordinate 19,779 of JBDTWQ010000201.1, read as the reverse complement.
ATCCAGCGCGTCGGTATTGAATGCGTCGCAGGCGGCGAGGTCGGATTCGCCACAAGGGGGAAGCTGTGCTGCCAGATCGCGCAAGGCGGTGCGCAGACCTTCCTCCAGAACCGGATGATAAAACGGCAGCCGCAGCATGTCTTGCACTGTCAGTGAACGATCAATAGCCAGCGCCAACAGGTGTGCCATATGCTCACCAGCGGGCGCGCACATCTCGGCACCGAGCAGCCGGCCACTTTCCGGTTCGGCGTAGAGGTGCATGATGCCCTTGTTGCGTTGACCAGCCCGGGCGCGGCCCTGGTGTTCGAAGCGCACTTCTCCCGTCAGTATTTTTTTGCCGTCGAGCGCTTTGAAGCCGCTGCCCACCGTTGCGATACAGGGGTCGGCAAAGACTATTGCAAGCGGCGTCCGGCGCGTAAAGCGGACTGGAGCAGGGCGGGAAGAGTTAATTCCGGCTATGTGTCCCCCATCGGCTGCTTCGTGCAATAGTGGTATCTGTTGATTGGCGTCGCCAGCCATGAAGACGGGTAGATCGGCTATTTGCATGGTGTGAGGATTGACCGGCGGCAGCCCTTGGCCATCGAGTGCTATCCCCAGCGTCTCAAGCCCGAGGCCATCAATATTGGGGCGCCGGCCCAAGGCAACAAGCACACGGTCAACCACAACTTCCGCAGTCCCGGTCCCCGCGCGCACACCTCCGCTTACTGCCTCCAGATCAACTTTTTCCCCTAGATATAAAGGAAATTCGCGTTCCAAAAGCTCTCGCGCAACAGCATTGACTTTCGGATCACTCAGGCCGGCGACGTGAGTACTTTCACCAAATGCTGTCATATTCACGCTGAGCCGGCTCAGCGCCTGGGCCATTTCAACACCGATGGGCCCCAGGCCTACCACTGCCATGCGCGAGGGCAGGGATTCCTGTTCGAATAATGTATCGGTAGTGAGTAATTGCTTGTCCAGAGTGCGCCAGGGTGCGGGCACGACCGGACGTGATCCAGTGGCGATGATAATGTTGCGCGCCCGGAGTTCCTGTCCGTTTACTTCCAGCCTGCCAACGCCAAGGAGGCATGCACGGCCGGAGATGGCGCGTTCGCCCAGCGCATCGGTGGTTTTGAGCGCGCTGGCGACAAAGTCGTCGCGCAACCGGCGTACGCGTCGCAGCGCGGCGGCGATATCGAGTGTGAGACCGCTGGCGCCCCGGATACCGAATTCATCGAAGGTGCCGCGATGGTGAAAGGCATTTGCCACCTCGATTAGCAGCTTGGAAGGCATGCAACCCACTCGGGCACAGATCGTTCCCCAGGGGCCGTCGTTGATGAGGATAAAATTACTCGTGGACTTTTTCACTTCCCGCAAGGCGGCCAGGCCTGCGGTGCCAGCTCCGACGATAATGACATCGAATATTTTATTCATGGCGATTTCTCCGGCGATGATGTAATTTGTCGACGTGCCTGATCCAGCCCGGAGACTTCCAGAAATTCATATGGGCTTCTGTCGATAGCTGAGACTGACGAAGAATCAGGTCCACCGCAGATAATTGTTAACAACTGAAGCGGTTATCCCTTGCCAACACCACGGAAAGAGATACCGTCATAGCCCACCTCATCGAAAAGCCCGGAAAGCCGAATTCTTTCCTTTTCCGATTCGGCTATATCAACCACGCAGGGATTAGTTCCTGTGGCTCGGGAATAGGGCGATCCCGGCAGGGCGCAGGCACTTCATTCGTTATTACGCTGATTGCGATTCGATTCGGCCAAAGGGAGCGGTGTAGTGGCGGGCTGTACGGTTGTCTTCGGCGGGTCAGGCTTGTCCGGTTTGGGCTTGGGTCGTGAGGCGAGCCAGTCACGGGAAATCTTTTGTGCTTGCGCGAGTTGTTTAGTGTTGAGAGATTTCATGACTTCATCCCGCACTATCACAGCCTGCTTGATGCCGGCAGCGGCGGCGAGATTCAACCACATGTAGCTCTGCACCTGATCAGTAGCGAGACCATACCCAGAGCGATAGATGAGACCCAATTCATACTGGGCGAGCGCGTAGCCTTGTTCCGCCGCCAATTTGAGCCATTTCGCAGCTTCGGCAAAGTCTTGCAGGGCACCATTTCCGGTAAGATACAGCAGACCAAGCTTGTACTGCGCGTCGCTATCTCCATTTTCCGCACTCTCTTGATACAGTTGGACCGCGAAGTGATGGTCGTCCGGGCGCTTTTGCGTTGGTGGGAGAGCTGGTTTAGCACCAGCAGTTATCTGCGCACTGTTAAAAGGTCCGACGTCAAGGGAATTCGCCGTGCCCAAGTGTACTGTGGGATCGCGGTTGGGTTTGGCGGCATCGGAAATGGCGGGTTGCTCCGGCTCGGTCTGCGACACTTTCGCGGTGTACTGATCAGACATGTTGTCCTTTATAATCAGCCAAACCACGCTAATAAACAACGCGCTTACGGCTACCATTGCCCCTGCCGTCAAATAGGCGTTGGGGTCTCGCACCCAAAAGCGTTCTTTGCATTCGCGGCAGCGTACTGGCCTGCGAAACAGCATATCAATGGTCCGCTCGCCGGGCCGCACACGAGAGCCGTGCGTCTTTTCACTTCCGCACTTAATGCATTTCGCGTACATAATTTCCCGTATTGTTCTGCTGTTCTGCTCGAAAGTGCCAGATATTTAATCTTTCCGCACAGTCTAAGTATTGACCCGTCGGGCGTCAACCCGGTTGAAAGATATTCGGTACTTTAGGTGTCATAAGAGGTCGTCCTAAAGTGTGCTTTCAACGCCTTTTGAGGGTGAAAATCAGGGAGCGGTGTAACGCATGAATACGCTTCCTGCAATTCGACCAGCCTTTTCAACAGTCTCGATGAAGTCAGCGTCATGGAGCCGACATCGTGATATCGTTATTAGGCCTAGATTCCGGCGCCGCCGTCGAACATCTCATTACGTATTTGAGCCTGCGAGATACTGCTGCCAGGTGGAATGCTGCGCGTGAGCCAGACATTGCCGCCGATGGTCGAACCACGGCCGATCGTGATGCGGCCAAGAATTGTGGCGCCAGCGTAGATGACAACATCATCCTCGACGATGGGATGCCGTATATTACCCTTTATCAATGCACCATGCTCGTCTAGCGGAAAGCGTTTGGCGCCGAGAGTCACGGCTTGATATAGCCGCACATGTTCGCCAATAATAGCGGTTTCCCCGATGACGACACCGGTGCCATGATCAATGAAAAAACTGCCGCCAATCTGAGCACCTGGATGGATTTCGATACCGGTGGCGGAATGGGCGATTTCGGAAATCATGCGCGCGATCAATGGTGCGCCGAGACGGTGCAGCTCATGGGCGAGCCGATAATGCGTGATAGCGGTAAATCCGGGATAGCAGACCAATATCTCGTCAATGCTTCGCGCGGCGGGATCTCCTTCGTAAGCTGCCTGAATATCGCTCTCCAGCAAACTGCGTATATGCGGCAACCGCTTGGCAAACTCCTGGGTAATGGCGGAGGCCTGCTCGCGATCCGCATTGCTCGTAGCTTCCAGACCGGATTCAAAGCGCAGTTCACGGCGCACTTGTACCAGGAGATCCCTGAGTGTCACATCCAGCGTGTGTCCAACATAATAGTCGACGCTTTCATCAGTGAGTTCCGGTAAACCCAAACGGTTCGGAAACAGCACCGCGCTCAGTCCATCGGCGATGCCGATCAGTGCTTTGCGGGAAGGAAGCTTGGGCGGCTTATCGCGTCTCTGTCGGTTTTCCAGTGATTCCACACGCAAGGCGCGCAACTCGGCAACAACGGTATCGATTTCCAAACCTGTCCCTGTCAATGAAGAGTGTGCTGCTTCTTTGAATTTTGCCATTATGTCGCTAACCCCTGAGTGTCAAACACGTCTTCGAAAAGGATGGAACTCAGGTAACGTTCCCCAGAATCCGGCAGGATGACCACAATCATCTTGCCCGCATTCTCCGGCCGCTGGGCGTAACGTACGGCCACCGCTACCGCGGCGCCGCATGAGACTCCGGAGATAATGCCTTCCTCACGTGCCAGGCGGCGTGCGTAGCGTACCGCTTCCTCATTACTGACCTGCTCGATTTCATCCACCAGCGAGAGATCCACATTTTCCGGCACAAAACCAGCGCCGATTCCGGGGATCTTGTGTGGCCCGGGCTTTAGCGGTTCACCGGCGCGTTGTTGGGTGAGCACCGGGCTGGCGGATGGTTCGACTGCGACGGAAATAATTGCTTTCTCCTTCGTCTTCTTGATGTAGCGCGATACACCGGTTATGGTGCCGCCTGTGCCAACACCGGAAACGAAGATATCAATGGCGCCATCAGTGTCGTTCCATATTTCAGGCCCCGTAGTACGCTCATGAATGGCCGGGTTGGCGGGGTTCGTAAATTGTTGGAGTAATACATACCGGTCAGGATCGGAAGCGACAATCTCCTCTGCTTTCGCTACCGCACCTTTCATTCCGCGCACTCCTTCCGTCAGAATCAATTTTGCGCCATAAGCGGCGAGCAGTTTGCGACGTTCCAGGCTCATTGTTTCCGGCATGGTCAAAGTCAATGGTATGCCGCGCGCAGCAGCAACGAATGCCAGTGCAATGCCAGTATTGCCGCTGGTCGGTTCCACCAGTTCTTTTCCGGAACCGAGTAGTCCGCGGTATACCGCATCCTCGATCATTGCAGTACCAATGCGACATTTGACGGAATAAGCGGGATTGCGCCCTTCGATCTTGGCCAATACTGTCGCTGGCGCATCGTCGGTGATGCGATTGAGCCGAACCAGCGGAGTGTGTCCAATGGATTGTGAATTATCTTTGAACCAATGTGACATTCTGAGACTTCCCTTTAGTATGGATTGACGCACACAGTCATTCCGCGAGTATGCGGGATACGTGGGAAATAAGCCAAACCCACCGACATTGGAGCTCAGCATTCTCGAAGGGCATCCACTCAGACTAACGATTTACTCGGTAACGATGTCCGGCGATGGTTGCACCGGGCGTGGGATCTCGAAATTCACGACAGGCGAATTTCTTCCTGCGATTGAAATCCGTAACAGCGATACGATCATCCAACATTTTGCCTCTGCCTGGTTAAGGGGTCAATATCGGTTACGAATATCCATGAGTTCTATGAAGACTGATTGAGGTACTAATTAGGGCCTGTTAACACTTATTTCGCACCCGCGTTTCTACACAAAAAACGTGGAGGCAAGGCGCTTTGCAACGCGGTATCCGCGTTTTTTGTGCGCAACCCGAAGGGACGGGACGGATTTCATCCAGCCCTTCGTTACTCGCCGCTTACGGAGGCCCGCTCCGCCGCGCGGCTCATGCCTCGTGCTGGATGAAATCCGTCGCCGTCGCGGGTGCAAAATAAGTGTTAACAGACCCTAGTTAAACTCGTTGGAAAAGAAAGGGAAAACCAGGAAACCTTTCAGAGTTGATTATAATAGCGAGTTTTTCCGCTAAATTACGCCGGCTTTCCGACAATTACCCCTATAAAATTACCGTATTTTAATAAAATTAGAGCCTCACTTAAATGAAGTTTAATCCGACGGAAAGGTAATGTACGTTGTATATGTTGAATTCCGGTGACCCTATTTTGGGTCTAGCCGCCTGCGATGAGGTTAATAAAGGCACAAGTAATGTCGGTGGTAAGTCAGAAATGGGTGCAATGATGGAAGTATTGACGAATATGGCAGTTGCGGGCGCCGCCTATCTTACCTCTTCTGGAACTGCTGGTGCCACCGATGAGAAGGGGGTCTCCAAGCGCAATCATGGAGGTACGGTTGAGTTAAGGCTTGGTAGCTTAATTATCGGAAAAATAAAAGCCCTACCTATTGTCACGCCTATAGAATTGACTGCGGATAGGAGCATCGGGCCGCAAAACACGCTCATCTTATTGCAGCCGCTGGATGCGGACGGCAAAGCTAAAAATGGCATTTCCTCTCGCCAATGTAGAGATGCATATAGTAAAGATTGTTCCCGAGGCATGCTGTGAGCTTTCTTGATCTCCCAGCGGTTAAGACCGCTGAGGGAGTGGTACGCCTGCCTGGTTCCAAAAGTATTTCCAATCGCATTCTGCTACTTGCTGCACTGGCGGATGGTGTGACCAATATACGTGGTTTACTTGCGTCCGACGATACTAAAAGGATGCTGGACGCACTTAAAGCTTTAGGCATTCGTATCGTTGAGGTTGATAAAGATAATTACCGTGTGCAGGGTATAGGTGGGCAATTCCCCCTCAGTTTTCCGGTAAAAGAAGCGAATTTATTTTTGGGCAATGCAGGCACGGTTTTTCGCCCATTGACTGCTGTACTGGCTCTGGCGCAGGGATGCTACCGGCTATCTGGTGTGTCGCGCATGCATGAACGTCCTATTGGCGATCTGGTGGATGCGCTACGCCAGTTGGGCGCAGATATAACATATCTCAGCGAGGAAGGTTTCCCGCCGCTGCAAATCAAACCCGCCGACATTCATGCAAACGCGATAACAGTGAAGGGTGACGTGTCCAGTCAATTCCTGACCGGACTGCTGATGGCGCTACCCCTATCTGCATCGGTTGCTGGTGAAATATCGACGATAACAGTCGTGGGAGAGCTGATCTCGCGACCTTATATCGAGCTGACCATCGCCCTGATGGCCCGTTTCGGCGTGCGTGTCGAGCGTGAGGAATGGCGGCGTTTTGCTCTGCACGCAGGGCAGCGCTATCGCAGTCCCGGCGACATATTAGTCGAGGGAGATGCTTCCTCCGCTTCTTATTTCCTTGCCGCCGGGGCTATCGGTACTGGTCCGGTACGGGTAGAAGGGTTAGGACATGGCAGTCTTCAGGGAGACGTTCGTTTTGCTGAGGCGCTGGAAAAAATGGGGGCACGTATCAGGCTGGGAGATAACTGGATTGAGACACGCGGACCGGCAGCCGGGTATCTGCGGGCGATTGATCTTGACTGCAATCACATCCCTGACGCTGCCATGACGCTTGCAGTGGCAGCATTGTTCGCCGATGGCACGACCACGCTCAGGAATGTCGCCAGTTGGCGGGTGAAGGAAACCGACCGCCTTGCGGCGATGGCGAAGGAGTTGCGCAAGTTGGGCGCCGTGGTGGAGGAGGGGTCGGATTTTCTACGCATCACCCCCCCACCGATCGCAAGCCTTGTCGCACATGCAGTAATCGATACATATGACGACCACCGTATGGCCATGTGCTTCTCCCTCGCGTCCTTTGGAGTCCCCGTGCGTATCAACGACCCCGATTGCGTGACCAAGACATTTCCCGATTATTTTGAAAAGTTCACAGCAATAGTCAGAGCTTGATTTATATAATTCTCCGAATGGGAGTGAGGTTTTTTTCATGAATGTTAACGATATTCCGGTTATCGCGATTGACGGTCCCTCCGCCTCCGGCAAGGGCACGGTCGCGCAGGCCGTGGCACGAAAACTGGGATTTCATTATCTCGACAGCGGTGCGCTTTATCGCCTGGTGGCGCTGTCAGCAATGCGATCAGGGCTCGACCTAGGTGATGAAAGGACGCTAAGTGGTGTTGCGTCACGACTTGATGTCGTCTTTGAAGATGCGGAAATACGACTGGAGAACGAAAACGTTGCGGACACAATTCGCATGGAAGCATGCAGTAACGCGGCGTCCAGAATTGCTGCGTATCCGCAGGTCAGAAAAGCGCTGTTGGAGCGGCAGCGCGCATTTCGCAACCTTCCTGGCTTGGTGGCAGATGGACGGGACATGGGTTCGGTGGTGTTTCCCGATGCCATTCTCAAGATATTTCTTACCGCAAGCGCGCAAACGAGAGCGCAACGGCGGTATAAACAGTTGATGGAGAAAGGAATAGATGCTAATATTTCTACCCTTTTGCACGATATACAGGAACGCGATGCGCGTGACAGCAATCGCAGCGCAGCGCCTTTGCAGCAGGGTGCAGGTGCAAGTTTACTGGATACGACTTTGCTCGATATCGGACAAGCGGTCGATAGTGTGCTGAACCAGTACGTTGAAATTTGCGCAAAAGGGCGCCTCTAAAAATTTAAAGTTCCAGCCAAGCTCATCCGGCACCCGAATTAAGCGAACAGCGAAAAAAAGTTGACGCGTTATATTCGGATAGGAAAGAAACATTTTTATCTTTAGATCAGCGAAGTGTGAGGGTATTGCGCCAGGATCAGAATTTTTTAGTAACCAAAAGGTGTTTGACTACTTCTGTTCTTCCGTGTCACTTTTCTTCGACAGAGGGGAGAGGGGCGGATCTCGTATTCAGACAATTATTATTAACCTACCAGCCCCGTCAGAGTTTGTTGGACGGGATTCTCAAATCAGGTATTTTCTACAATGACTATTGCTTCCCCCGCCACAGATTCCCAAGAAAGTTTTGCAGCGCTGTTTGAAGAAAGTCTCTCCCGCCAGGAAATGCGTATCGGTGAAGTGATTACCGCCGAAGTCGTCCGTGTTGATTACAATATCGTGGTCGTAAACGCGGGCCTCAAGTCGGAAAGCTTCATTCCCGTCGAAGAATTTAAGAATGACAAGGGCGAAATCGAAGTGAAGCCAGGCGATTTCATCAGCGTGGCGATCGAAGCGCTGGAAGATGGCTATGGTGAAACCCGCCTGTCCCGCGATAAGGCGAAGCGCCTGACAGCCTGGCATGATCTGGAAGCCGCCATGGAAAGTGGCGCTATTGTGTGCGGCCTGGTAAGCGGCAAAGTCAAGGGTGGCCTGACCGCCATGATTAACGGCATCCGCGCCTTTCTGCCTGGCTCGCTGGTGGATATTCGTCCGGTCAAGGATACTACGCCATACGAAAATAAGGAGATGGAGTTCAAGGTCATCAAACTTGATCGCAAGCGCAACAATGTAGTGGTATCGCGCCGCGCAGTCCTGGAAGAAAGCCAGGGCGCCGATCGCCAGTCGTTGCTGGCAAATCTGGCGGAAGGCGCGGTAGTCAAGGGTATTGTCAAGAACATCACCGATTACGGCGCGTTCGTGGATCTGGGTGGTATAGACGGCCTGTTGCATATTACGGATCTCGCATGGCGTCGGGTGAAACATCCTTCTGAGGTCATCAGCGTCGGCGATGAGGTGACGGCTAAAGTACTCAAATTTGATCAGGAAAAAAATCGCGTCTCGCTGGGTATGAAGCAGTTGAGCGAAGACCCATGGGTAGGGCTCTCCAGGCGTTATCCGCAAAATACCCGCCTATTCGGCAAAGTCAGCAACCTGACGGATTATGGCGCATTTGTTGAAATCGAACAGGGTATTGAAGGACTGGTGCATGTGTCTGAAATGGATTGGACCAACAAGAATGTGTATCCCTCCAAAGTAGTACAGCTGGGCGATGAAGTAGAAGTCATGATTCTGGAGATTGATGAGGAGCGCAGGCGCATTTCGCTGGGTATGAAACAGTGCAAGGTTAATCCGTGGGATGACTTCGCCATGAATCATCAAAAAGGCGATAAGGTGCGTGGGCAAATCAAATCCATTACCGATTTCGGCGTCTTCATCGGGTTGCAGGGGGGCATAGACGGGCTGGTGCATCTGTCTGATCTTTCATGGAATCAGCCGGGTGAAGAAGCGGTACGCAATTACAAGAAAGGCGATGAAGTTGAGGCGATGGTACTGTCCATCGATGTCGAGCGTGAGCGCATTTCGCTGGGCATCAAGCAGATGGAAGGTGATCCATTCAACAGCTTTGTCGCGGTAAACGACAAGAACAGCATTGTCAAAGGCACAGTCAAGTCAATTGATGCCAAGGGTGCGGTAATTGCACTGGAGAATGATGTGGAAGGTTATCTGCGTGCATCGGAAGTATCGCGCGACCGGGTCGAGGACATCCGCACACATTTGAAGGAAGGCGATACGGTTGAGGCGATGATTATTAACGTTGATCGCAAGAACCGCGGTATTAATCTCTCCATCAAAGCCAAGGATATGCTGGAGGAATCCGATGCCATGCAGAAGGTTACGGGTGACACTACCGCCGCAAGTGCCGGAACCACTAGTCTGGGTGCGCTGCTTAAAGCGAAGATGGATGTCAAAAATACTGAACAATAAGGGATGCCCATGACAAAGTCTGAATTGATCTCAAGGCTTGCAGCCCGTTATCCGCAGTTAGTGGCGAAGGATGCCGAGCTCGCAGTCAAGGTGATACTTGATGCCATGGCCAAGAGTTTGTCACAGGGGCAGCGCATTGAAATTCGTGGATTTGGCAGTTTTGATCTGAACTACCGCCCGCCTCGTATCGGGCGCAACCCAAAATCCGGAGAAAAAGTGCGGGTCCCGGAGAAGTATGTTCCTCATTTTAAGGCAGGGAAAGAAATGCGCGAGCGGGTCGATCACAAGACCTGAGAAAATTGTCACAAATAGATGGCTATTGGCGGCGGGGTCGCAAGACCATGCCGCCTTTTTGTGCCTGCGGCTGAAGTAAATCCAACCTGATGCAGCGTGGATTAATGCTTGTTTAATAAGCAGTTGGCTCTTGGAATATGAATCATGCGTTATCTGATATGGTTCTTGCGCATCGTATTGTTTCTGTTGCTGCTCGGCTTTACCGTGAGAAATGTCGAAACGGTAACGCTACATTACTATTTTGGCTACGAGTGGCAGGCACCTCTAATATTAATAATATTACTATTTTTCACTCTGGGAGTGGCGATTGGCGTTCTATCCTGCCTTGGCAAGATATTCAGGCAAAGACGGGTAATCGCTTCATTCAGGAAAAAATATCCGGCGTCGGATGAGCAAGAATAAACACAAGCTTACGGATTCTTTCCTCTTCGAGTAACCGTTTCTTAACTTATTGAAGGAGTTGAACTGACCGCATGGGTGATCCTCGCATTATCGTCGCATTAGATTTTCCCAGCGCGGAACAGGCGCTCGCCCTTACGGCGAAGCTCCACCCTGCGTTGTGCAGGGTTAAAGTGGGCAAGGAGCTTTTTACTGCTGCGGGACCGCAGGTGGTGGAAAAAATAATGGGCAAGGGTTTCGAAATTTTTCTCGATTTAAAATTCCACGATATTCCCAGCACTGTGGCGAATGCGTGCAAGGCCGCAGCAGGTCTGGGTGTATGGATGATGAACGTTCACGCGTTGGGTGGAAGAAGAATGCTATCCGCCGCCCGGGAGGCCGTGCCGGTGGGAACGACCAAACTCATCGCCGTGACTCTGCTCACCAGCATGGAACACCGCGATCTGAACGAGATTGGGCTGAACGGAGATCCGCAGGACGTGGTGCAGCGATTGGCCTTGCTGGCGGGCGATTGCGGACTGGATGGAGTGGTAAGTTCCGCGCTGGAAGTCCCGCGACTCCGTCAAATCATGGGCAAAAATTTTTGCCTTGTGACGCCAGGAATACGGCCTATTGATGCTTCTATGGACGAGCAGAAGCGGATAACTACGCCGCGTCAGGCGATCGAAAACGGTTCGGACTATCTGGTTATTGGCAGACCTGTCACCCAGGCGATAGACCCGGTATCAATGTTGCAGCGGTTGAACAAGGAAATTGATGGGTAGGCTGGTTTCAGGATCAAAATTCAGCAATAAAATTGACGGGCTGTCTGACTTATTAATTTTTTCTATGACCCTCCAGAATCTACTCTTTCTCCCAAATAATGATCTTTGGGTTCCATAATTTCATTCTATAATTTTCTATGATATCGGGCAGTTTATGGCCTCATCTAAACCACATTGACCCGTTATCCTGTTGGGCGTAGAGTTTAAGGCGGGGTGTCTGAAATTGTATTTTTTAGATTTCAAATGTATCCCCATCTATCAACGCTGGAGGATAATGCCATGTCCGACTATCACGTTCTTTCCACACAGTCCCTGACGGGCGCTGTGCGGGTCGCCTCTCCCGCTTCGCCTAAATCCGTAACCCTGACATCGCCTGCCATTGATGTGATGACCGATCTGCGGTATATCCAAGCTGCCGTAATCGAGCTGCACATGAAGATGGAACTAGCTAACGCATATATGAAGCAGCGCGGCGTACGCTCCCTGCTCGTATTAAATCAGGATGACACTTTGGCTGGTATCATCACAGCGACCGATATTCTCGGTGAAAAACCGCTCCGTTTCATTCAGGAGCGACGTGTGAAGCACAATGAGATCCTGGTTTCTGACATCATGACTCCACTTGATCGGCTGGAGGCTATTTCCATAGGGGATATTCAGCACGCTAAGGCCGGGGATGTTATCGCCAGCCTGCTTGATACCGGGCGGCAGCATGCCTGGGTGATAGAGAATGGGGCTGGTGGCAAGCCGACGGTCTGTGGTATTTTTTCATTGACGCAAATCGAGAAGCAGCTCGGTGTTGCCATTCCATCTACGGAAGTCGCCAGGACCTTTACTGAAATTGAGGCGACATTGATCGCGCATTAGCGTAGTGGCCTGAGTAGCGAATGCGGCATCCAGCCCTTCTGTAGGGCTAAACTCCAGATGGAGTGGTGTCTTCGGCTGCACAGACGTACTTTGAATTCCGCCAACCATTGAAGGTACGGACAGTTCCCGTCACGCTATCTTTTGGGCAGGTGATATCTCTCGCTGACGTTCAATGCAGATACCCAGTTTTTTCACGCCCCGTATCGCGCTGAGTTTTGCCACGCTGATTCTGGTCCACGGCGATCCAAATTCCGTCAGGATAATTTGCGCAATATGCTCAGCCAGAGCTTCCAGCAGAAAGAAATGTCTTTGTGAAAGCGTTTCGTTGATACGTTGGACGATATTGGCGTAATCCAGCGCATCCTCGAAATTATCTGTTTCGCAGGCGCGACTCGTCGGCAACGCAATTTCCAGGTCGAGCTGAATGGTCTGTGCAACGTTGCGCTCCCACGGATAAATGCCAATTAAGGTTTTAACTTTGAGTTCGTGCAGAAAAATGATATCCATTATCCTAAATCCGGCAGTTGGACGGGGCGGAGTGTGTGGTTTTTGGGGCGCAGGGCAAGGCGCAACCATGCGTCGCAAAAACCGTGCAACCTGCCCTGTAGCGGACTCACCCAAAAGGTGAAGGTCAAATGGCACAAAATATTTTTATTTATCATAGCTATAACCTGATAAATGAGCGGTTAACTGCCGGATTTAGGATTATAAGGAATCTCTGAATAAGTCCCGGAGTTTACCAGTAACACGTTCCATGGAGGGCTTATTCAGCGGTTCCTCGGGATTAGCAATTAAGGTGCGCCCTGGGGGCGTCATTGAAGCTATTTTTCACGTAGAATCAGTGGGGTATTTTATTTTATTTGCAAAGATGACGCTAATAACATGACGCTGCTGGCTTTCATACTGCTTGCTTACTTGCTGGGGTCGATTTCTTTTGGGGTGCTGGCGAGCTGGGTCTTTCAGTTGCCCGATCCACGTACTTATGGCTCGAAAAACCCCGGCGCCACTAACGTGCTGCGTAGCGGCAAAAAAGCCGCCGCCGCGCTGACGCTGCTGGGCGATGCCGGTAAAGGCTGGGTGGCAGTAGCATTATTGGGGCAACATTTCGCGCCTGCTTGGGGATTGGGCGACGAAGCGATTGCGGCAGCAGCGCTGGCGGTGTTTTTGGGTCATCTATTTCCAATATTTTTACGTTTTAAGGGTGGAAAAGGGGTGGCTACGGCACTCGGCGTATTGTTTGGATTTAATCCATGGATGGGGCTGTTGGCGATTGCAACCTGGCTTCTGGTCGCAGTGATCTGGCGGATATCGTCGCTATCCGCTCTGGCGGCAGCAGTATTCGCGCCAGTTTGTGCGCTATATTTTCTTGGCTTCGAAGCGAATACTCTTGTAGTTCTTATCATGTCCCTGTTGCTCATCTGGCGGCACAAGTCGAACATTGCCAGTTTGATTGCAGGGAAGGAGACGCGCATCGGCAAGCGCAGCACACCTTGATTCAAGTTGTTATCGTCCCGGAGTATTTCTGCATTTCCAGATCCCATCGTGCTTTTATAGCAAACTTGCTATCGGACTCATGCTTGCTATTTCCTGCCGCCTGCAACCGCATTGCTCCCGCAAATGCGATCATGGCGCCATTGTCCGTACAAAATTCGAGTTCAGGAAAAAAAACCGTGGCGCCTATTTTTTCGGCGTTGTGGCAGAGGTTCTTCCGCAGTTGACGGTTAGCGCCTACCCCGCCGGCTACCACCAATTGAGTCAGGCCGGTTTTTGTTAATGCCGCCAGCGATTTTTCCGTTAGCACGTCCACCACAGCCTCTTGAAAAGCCAGGGCAATACAGGCTCTGGTTTGCTCGGTGATTTCGTGTTTATTCATCAGTGTTCGCACGGCGGTTTTTAGACCGCTGAAACTGAAATTGAGATCGCCGCTATGAAGCATGGGGCGCGGAAATTTGAAACGCTTTGGTTGACCTGACTTCGAAAATTCATCGGCTAGCTTTGACAGCGCGGGACCACCTGGATAACCCAGGCCCAGTAGCTTGGCGATCTTGTCGAAGGCTTCTCCTGCTGCATCGTCCACGGTTTCGCCCAATAGCGTGTATTGCCCGAGGCCGCTCACTTCCATCAACTGGGTATGGCCACCCGACACCAGTAGCGCCACAAACGGAAAGTCGGGCGCAGGGGTAGATAAAAGGGGAGACAGGAGATGTCCTTCCAGGTGATGAATGCCCAGCACCGGAATTTTCAGCGCGAAGCCAAGGGCAGCGGCGATACTTGCACCCACCAGCAGCGCTCCAGCCAGCCCGGGCCCTTGAGTGTAGGCGATGGCGTCGAGGTCCCGCAGACCGAGTTCGGCCGCGGCAAAGGTTTGTCTGATGAGGGGCAATACCCGCCGGATATGGTCGCGCGAGGCAAGTTCCGGTACTACGCCGCCATACTCGCCGTGCATTTCCGTTTGCGAATAAAGCGCGTGGCTTAGCAGGCCGCGCTCTGTGTGGTAGAGCGCGATACCGGTTTCGTCGCAGGAAGTTTCAATGCCAAGTACAAGCAATTGAGTGTGAGAGAAATTAGTCTTTTACAATAGAATTCAGCACTGCTATATAATGCCGACTTTTCTACCTGTTGCACCATTCATATATATTATTTTTTCAGCCATTTAAACTTAAGGAAGGGGACTACATCTTCATGACCACTATTAAAGTCAAGGAAAACGAGCCATTTGAAGTCGCCATGCGTCGTTTCAAGCGTACCATAGAAAAAACCGGACTGCTCACTGAGTTGCGTGCCCGGGAATTTTATGAAAAACCCACTGCTGAACGCAAGCGCAAGCTGGCCGCCGCAGTTAAGCGTACTTACAAACGTCTACGCAGCCAATTGCTCCCGCCGAAACTTTATTAGTTAGAGTTAGTCAAAAAAACATAAGGACAGAAAGAGTGTTTATTCATAGATTTCATTCTTGGAATTCAGGGGTTGATTTCGTCTTACCGGGCAGGTCTGAATTCATAAAGTCATAGCATAGTTATGTTTTTCACCTGATGATTTACTTGCAATGTGTTCAGGTAGATGGACGCTCCCGGCAAGATAATTCCGGAAGGTCATTAATAGCCGTTTTTCAATCTGTGCCTGTTCCATAGCACTAAAGCAAAATTGTCTCCATTGTGACCCTGAAACAGCAAATCACCGAGGATATGAAGGCCGCAATGCGCGCGGGTGATGCCAAGCGGCGCGACGCTATCCGGTTATTGCAGGCTGCAATCAAACAGCGCGAGGTGGATGAGCGTATTGAGCTGGATGACGCGGCAGTAGTTGCAGTGATGGAGAAAATGCTCAAACAGCGCAGAGATTCCATTGCCCAATATGAGGCCGCGCATCGTCAGGATTTAGCCGACGCAGAGAAATATGAAGTTAGCGTGTTGCAAATTTACATGCCTCAGGCGTTAAGCGATGCCGAAGTGAAAGATGCAATAGCCGAAGCGATTTCCGCTACGGGAGCTAAAGGACAGCAGGACATGGGACGGGTAATGGCAGTGCTCAAGTCCAGACTTTCCGGACGCGCCGACATGGGCAAAGTATCTGCATTGGTCAGGATAAAGCTCCTCGCCTAATGCGTCCATGCGTTGACGCTGGAGAGACCATTACACTAGTCGCGGTTGCAGATATTGCGCTCTTGCGGATAGGAGTGTATTTCTTTGCATTTTCAGAAAACATCCTATAATCAGATCGTCTCGTTTGGTTTGCTTGATCTGTACTCCGCCTGAAAATTATTGATTTTATCCACTATAGATGATTTCACAATCATTCATTCAGGATTTGCTCAATCGGGTAGATATCGTGGATGTCATCGAGCGTGATGTGCCGCTAAAGAAGGCGGGTGCAAATTACACCGCCTGCTGTCCGTTTCACAGTGAAAAAACTCCCTCGTTCACGGTGACTCCCACCAAGCAGTTTTATCATTGTTTTGGTTGTGGTGCGCACGGTAGCGCCATCGGTTTCATGATGGAATACGGTGGCCTGAATTTTGTCGAGGCGGTAAAAGATCTCGCCGCTCGCGTCGGTATGCAGGTTCCTGTTCAGGAATCAGTGTCCCCCTCTGGGACACCAGAACCTGGATCTCCATCTTGCTCGTCGGAAGGCGATCCACGAAAAACGAAAAATTCTTTTCAGGATTTGCTTGAGGCAATGAATATTGCTGCCCGCTTTTACCGGGAGCAACTCAAGTACTCCAACAGCGCCATTACTTATCTGAAAAAACGAGGTTTAACGGGCGAAACCGCCGCTCGTTTCGGTATTGGTTACGCCCCGGCTGGTTGGCAGAACCTGGACGCGGCATTTTCGGATTACCTCGGGAAGACACCAGCAAGCCCTCTGGTAGAGGCTGGTCTGGTAATTGAGAACGATGACGGCAAGCGCTATGATCGTTTCCGCGACCGCATTATGTTTCCCATTCTTAACCTTAAAGGAATGGTTGTCGGTTTTGGTGGACGAGTGCTGGAACAGGGCGAGCCCAAGTATCTTAACTCTCCTGAAACACCTTTGTTCGAGAAAGGCCGCGAACTATACAACCTGTTCGCCGCACGCAGGGCAATTCGTGAGGCGGGACGGGTAATCGTGGTTGAGGGATATATGGACGTCGTGGCGCTTTCGCAGCATGGCATTGAATATGCGGTAGCCGCGCTGGGGACCGCTACTACGTCTTATCATGTGCAAAAACTTTTGCGCCATACCGATAATGTAGTGTTTTGTTTCGATGGTGATAATGCAGGCAGGAAAGCGGCGTGGCGCGCATTGGAGGATAGTCTTGCGCAGCTTGTGGACGGTAAGAATGTCGGTTTTCTCTTCTTGCCTGAGGGTGAGGACCCCGACAGCTATGTCCGCAATTTCGGCAGGGATGCTTTTGAGGGATTGCTCAAACAAACATTGCCTCTATCCGTTTTTCTGTTTAGAGAGCTGTCGGCACGCGTCGACCTGACTATCAGCGAAGGCCGCGCCAAGCTGGTACAGGATGCAAAACCGCTGCTGGCGCGAGTGACAGCGCCAGGGCTTGCGCTGATGCTGTTAAAGCGACTGGCGGAGATCAGTGGCGCCACCCAGAAGGAGCTGGAGGATTTACTAAAGATCAGGCGTGTTTCATCCTACCCGACTCATGCAAGAGCGGAAAGAGCCCCACGATCGCAACCCGCATCACCATACCGCTGGCTGATACAAATATTATTATACGATCCTGGTTATATCCGGAAATTGGATAGAGATCTGCTCACGGAAGGCCGGGAATATGCCGAAGAAATGGCAGCGTTGACGGCACTGGTTGAATTTATCGATACCCACCCCCATGTTGGAGAGAATACGGCAATACCCTCGGCTATTACATATTTCCACGATAGTCCCCATCGAGCGCTTCTCCAAAAGACTGAGAGTGAAACGCTCATGTGGGACAGTGACATAGACCTTGGGGCGGAATTTGCCGGCGCTCTGGCACGATTGCGGGAAATGAAACGTAAACAAAGCATGACGAGATTACATAACAAATCCCTGAGCGCGCTCACCCCGGAGGAAAAACAGGAGCTCCAGCGATTGGCCATACCCTGAAATGGAAGGCGACAAGCCAAACAGCGTAGCTGAATCTTGATATAATAGAAAGATTTTACGTCTCAGCTAGCCATATTAGCTAGCCAATTTATTGGAAATCGACATGGTAAAAGTAAAAGCAGAAGCCAAAGTAGCGGTAAAAGCTAAATCGAAGACTGCGACTTCAGCGGTTGCGGCTGCGGGTCGTCCCGTCGAGAAAGTCAGGATGGCGGGGAAAAAGGAAGCAAACGACACAGTTAAGAAGTCGCCCAGAGGATCGGCAAAAGAGACCGCCGAGGCGCTCGAAGATAAAATTACGACAGTTGCAAAATCACCTGCTAAAGCAGTAGTCCACGTGACCGAGATTGCGATGGCGGTTATGGCGATCAAGGAGCCAAGCCCGCTCACCGCAAAGTTAGCCAAGGTCAAGGCAGTAAAGGAGGGTAAGACGCAAATAAAAGACGCCGAGAAAACTCCGCTCGCTCCACAAGACATTGAGGCGCGGCGAATGCGTCTCAAGAACCTGATCGTGCAGGGTAAGGAGCGTGGCTATCTGACCTATGCTGAGATCAACGATCATCTTCCCGATGATATGCTGGATGCCGAACAGATCGAAAACATCATCAGTATGATCAATGATGTGGGCATCTCTGTGTACGATGAGGCACCCGACGCCGAAACACTGCTGATGTCTGAAACCGCGCCTACAGTGGCCGATGAAGACGTGGTGGAAGAGGCTGAGGCGGCACTTTCCACCGTGGACTCGGAATTTGGCCGTACTACCGATCCGGTGCGTATGTATATGCGGGAAATGGGTTCGGTGGAGTTGCTCACGCGCGAGAGCGAAATCGAAATCGCCAAGCGTATCGAGGATGGATTGAAGCATATGATACAGGCAATTTCCGCCTGCCCGACTACTATAGCCGGCATTCTCGAGCTAGCCGACAAAGTGTCGCGGGATGAGATGCGCATTGATGAGTTGGTGGATGGATTGCTGGATCCCAATGCCCAGGAAATGGTAGGCGAAGAAATCTCCGATGAATCGCTGGAGGAGGAATTAGGCGCCGAGAATGCGGAAGATGAAGATATTGCTGCGATCGCAAGTGCAAATTTACTCAAATTGAAGAATGATGCGTTGGAACGTTTCGCGGTGATTCAGCACGCGTATACCGAGATGCAGAAAGCGTTGGCAAAAAAGGGATCGGCAAACAAGGCATATAAAGACATACAGGAAAATATTTCAGCTGAACTCATGGCCATCCGTTTCTCGGCGAAGATGGTGGAGAAGCTTTGTGACACCCAGCGCGGGCTGGTGGATGAAATGCGCGGCTATGAGCGCAAAATCATGGAACTGTGTGTGACGAAGGCGGGAATGCCGCGTAATCATTTCATCAAAGCCTTTCCAGGTAATGAGAGCAACTTCGACTGGGTGGAACAGGAGGTCGCAATTGGCAAGCCTTACAGTCAAACACTGGGACGTTACCAACCAGCCATCGTCGAGCAGCAGCAGAACTTATTGACGCTGCAAAAGCGGGTGGGTATTCCCCTCAAAGAACTGAAGGAAATCAATCGCAGGATGTCTACCGGCGAGGCCAAGGCGCGTCGTGCCAAACGCGAAATGACTGAGGCCAATTTGCGGCTGGTAATTTCCATTGCCAAGAAATATACCAACCGTGGATTGCAATTCCTTGATCTTATTCAGGAAGGTAATATCGGGCTCATGAAAGCGGTAGATAAGTTTGAATATCGGCGTGGCTACAAATTTTCGACTTACGCCACCTGGTGGATTCGTCAAGCCATTACTCGTTCCATTGCCGACCAGGCGCGTACTATCCGCATTCCGGTGCACATGA
>JBDTWQ010000200.1:0-5296 GCA_040006595.1 Nitrosospira sp. | reverse complement strand
TTGTTCCCCAACGGTAGTCTTTGCTGTTTCTTGTTTTTTCCAACTCGTCAGGATGGCCATGGAAACGGTATCAGTGCGATGTAGCATCGCGGGAGGCGGGCCGGCCGGCATGATGATGGGTCTGTTGCTGGCCCGTGCGGGTGTTGAGGTAATGGTTCTGGAAAAACATGCGGATTTTTTACGGGATTTCCGTGGCGACACAATCCATCCTTCGACGCTGGAAGTCATGCATGAACTGGGATTTCTCGAAGCGCTACTGAAATTGCCGCATCAAGAGGCACCGAGGATCAATGGTCAGTTCGGTGATCTGGCGCTGACGGTAGCTGACTTCACCCACCTGAAAACCCGATGCCGTTTTATTGCTTTCATGCCACAGTGGGATTTTCTGAATTTTCTTGCCGGCCGGGCGGCCCGTTATCCGACGTTCAGGTTACGAATGAACGCTGAAGTGATTGGACTTGTCGAGGAAGGGGGGCGCGTCGTTGGACTTCAGGTAGAGACTCCCGATGGCCCATTGATCGTGCGCGCGAATCTGATCATAGGGGCGGATGGCCGACACTCTGCCGTGCGTGCGCAGGCGGGTTTGCGGATAGAAGAATTCGGCGCCCCGATGGATGTATTGTGGTTCCGGCTCGCGCGACGGCCTGATGATCCGGAAGATCCGGTTGGGCGTTTTGACACGGGTCGGATCTTCATCATGCTGAATCGCGGCGACTATTGGCAGTGCGGCTTCGTGATCCCGAAGGGATCACATGCGCAGATACGGGAGCAAGGGTTGATGGTATTCCGGGAGAAGCTGGCGCCACTTGCCCCGTTTATGGCCGATCGGGTTGGCGATCTTCAAGACTGGGAAGCGATCAAGCTCCTTACCGTTCAGGTTGATCGATTGCGTCAGTGGTATCGTCCAGGTCTTCTCTGCATCGGTGATGCGGCGCATGCGATGTCTCCGGTCGGAGGCGTTGGCATCAATCTCGCCATTCAAGATGCAATCGCCGCATCGAATTTGCTGGCTGCGTCGTTACAGAGGGGCCACGTGACAACAGAAGATCTCCGTCAGGTTCAGCAGCGGCGTGCATGGCCTACACGCATGACGCAACGGATGCAACTCTTTCTCCAGAATCGCGTCATCAGTCGCGTGCTGCGCAGTGGCGGCCCACTTTCGCCGCCTTTATTTATTCGTCTCCTCGCACAATTTCCGTTCCTGCGTCGGATTCCAGCTCACGTGATTGGAGTCGGGTTTCGTCCAGAGCACGTGAATATACCTGACGTATGGCTTGACTGAAACCTATCATCGATTGACCAATCCTCCTGGTTCGCTGGCTTCGCATCCTCTTTACTCTGAGGTAAAAAGATAAAATCGGCTGCTAATCAGACAGCTTGAGGCAAGCTGCCGTTGGATTGGGCACTTCTCATTTTCGCGAAGCTGGTTAAGTGTGCTAGCGCACGAATTTTTCTGCAGCAATGTGTATCATGTTTCGCTCAGCAATGTCGCTGAGTTGAAAGGAGAGTGGCTATGAAATCTTCAATATTAACGGCAAAATCATGGGCGCTGGCTAGCGCGTTTATTTTTAGCGTGACCAGCATGGGGCTCGTACAGGCGAAAGAATGCGACATGTCGGATGAGATAGCTGCGGGCGATTCCGCTGCCGTAAGGGCCGACTGCCCCGATCAGAAAACTGATTTGACTGTCAAGGAGCACGTTACATCGCAGAAAAAACAGAAGCCAAGTAGCACCACGGAGAAGACTACAGCCAAGCCGGACAACTCCAGATACAGTACAGATGGTACGGAAAGGTACGACCAGTATGACAACGATAAAGGATCCGGTGGCACCGGCCCCAAGCGCGAAGGCCGCTATTAGCCAAGAGCGGCAAATAGCGTTTTACGATTTGCGTCAGCTATCGCCCACGCTTGCATTGGGATCCGGTTATCTGCTCTGGTGTGTCTTGAGCCACAATTTATCCAATGCTGGCCGTGTGATCTTCTTGCATACAAGACAAGACGCGTTACCGCAAGAGTATGAAACCGGCCAGCAAAAACCAGTTATCAAATCTTTGTAAGTCATTAACCGACAAATTCTATCGGTTAATTGGCTTGTACCTGATCCTTTTTGGCTTCGCGCCTTCTTCACCCAGGCGTTTCCGCTTATCTGCTTCGTATTCCTGATAATTACCGCCGAAAAACGTAACCTGCGAATTGCCTTCAAACGCAAGGATATGGGTAGCGATGCGATCCAGGAACCAGCGGTCATGCGAGATAACAAGCACGCAGCCGGCGAATTCCAGCAAAGCGTCTTCCAACGCGCGCAAGGTTTCCACGTCAAGATCGTTGGAGGGTTCGTCGAGCAGCAGCACGTTGCCGCCGGAAATGAGCGTTTTTGCCAGATGCAGCCTGCCGCGTTCCCCGCCCGACAAATTGCCGACGATCTTCTGCTGATCCGCGCCCTTGAAGTTGAAACGGCCGAGATAAGCCCGCGCAGGCGTTTCGTATTTGCCGACAGTGAGGATATCGTTGCCATCGGAAATGGTATCGAACACTGTCTTGCTGTTCTTGAGAGCATCGCGCGATTGATCCACATGCGATATCTTGACGGTCGCCCCCATCGCTATCTCACCCGAGTCCGGCTGTTCCTTTCGCGTGATCATGCGGAACAGGGTGGATTTACCCGCGCCGTTGGGACCGATGATGCCGACGATGGCGCCAGGCGGTACTTTAAAGCTCAAATCATCGATCAGCAGGCGATCGCCGTAAGCTTTGAAAACATTTTTGAATTCTATGACTTCATTACCCAGCCTGTCCGCAACGGGAATGAAAATCTCCTGCGTTTCGTTACGTTTCTGATACTCCTGCGAGTTAAGTTCTTCAAAGCGGGCGATACGTGCCTTGGATTTCGCTTGCCGCCCCTTAGGATTCTGCCGCACCCATTCAAGTTCCTTGTGCAGCGCCTTCTGACGTGCGGATTCCGTTGATTCTTCATGCTTCAGGCGATCTTCCTTCTGTTCCAGCCAGGAACTATAGTTACCCTTCCACGGAATGCCATGACCACGGTCGAGCTCCAGAATCCACTCGGCGGCGTTATCGAGAAAATACCGGTCGTGCGTGACCGCTACGACGGTCCCCGGAAATCGTGTGAGGAACTGTTCCAGCCATTCCACCGACTCGGCGTCCAGGTGGTTGGTCGGTTCGTCCAGCAATAGCATGTCAGGTTTGGACAGCAGAAGTTGACATAGCGCCACCCGACGTTTCTCGCCGCCGGAGAGATTTTTGATGATGGCGTCCCACTCGGGCAGACGTAGCGCGTCGGCGGCAATTTCCAGTTGTTGACCGCCATCTCCACCGCTGGTGGCAAGAATGGCTTCCAGCCGGCTCTGTTCGGAGGCTAAGGCGTCGAAATCGGCATCCGGTTCGGCATAAGCGGCATAGACCTCTTCCAGCTTTTGCTGGGCGCTGAACACTTCACCCAGCCCTTCCTGTACGGCCTCGCGTACCGTGTGCTCGGGGTTAAGTTGTGGTTCCTGTGGCAGATAGCCGATATTGAGATTAGGCATGGCCGTAACCTCGCCCTCAATATCCTTGTCCACCCCTGCCATGATTTTCAGTACCGTGGATTTTCCCGAGCCGTTCAGGCCCAGCAGGCCTATCTTTGCGCCGGGAAAGAAACTGATGGAAATATCTTTGAGAATCGTGCGGCGTGGCGGAACAACTTTGCCCACACGATGCATGGTAAGAACGTATTGAGCCATAAGTAGGTACTAGCGTAAGAAGAATGGTCAAGTTTAACCCATGGAAGCGCTACATATGAGACCTTTGTCATCAAAATGGAAGGAAGACTCATGCAGTGTTTCCGTTTGCCGTATCGATCCTTGAACGATACGATAAGGAATTCCTGGGGTGTGGTTTTACGCCAGTGGCTTTCTCTGTTGTTCTTGATATGGAGGCTGGCAATCGATAGGATGCTGGATATTCATTAGCCAGAGCGCATATCACGGCACGCTCAATAACATGTGAATCACATGCCAACGCTTCCAGTAATTTCGGCGCGCAGCCGGATCCGCCCCGGCTGTGATTGCGCATATTCGGCGACTGAAAGGGAGTACTGAAATGTCATTTACTTTAAGAAATGCAGCGTTGATTGCTGTGGCTTTGAGTGGGCTTTTATTCGGCTGCGCAACATCACAAAAAATACAGGTAGTTCAGCCTGGTGATCAAAACCTCTCCTGTAATGCCATCAAAGAGGAATTGGCGAGGCTCGACAAGGCGCAAGCTGATATCGATTCAAAAAAAGGGGTCACAGGAACCAATGTCGCCGGCGCACTTTTCTGGTGGCCGGGTTTGGCGTATACCTATTACGATGCTGGCGAAGCTACTCGTTTAGTCGGTGATAGAAAGAGTGCCCTTACTACTATCTATAACAACAAAAATTGCACGTCCTGATACCAGCCTTCAACTGCTTGTTCCTCCTGAGATCCAAGAGATTGCTTGTCTGGGTTTACGGTAATATGAACCGATATACTTATTGGTTCAGATTACATAAAAGCAAGTATCTCGTTTGTCGCGTTAGCGCGACGACGTAGCGCGAGTCAGTCGCTCGGCATTATCTTTGGTATCGTAGATATTGATTGTTGGCTGACCCTCTGCTGCTTTACTCATACGCGTGCGGATTTCCGCCGCCATGTCATTGTTGCGCTGTACAGCCGGACGCGCTTCCATGGCTTCGAACCAGCGCGTGAAATTAGGGAAAGCAGTTTTGTCGATGCCACGATCTTTATGTCCCTTGCACCACGGATAAGTTGCGATGTCGGCAATCGTGTATTCGTCGCAAGCGAGCCACTGGCTTTTACCCAACTGGTTCTCCAGCACCCGATACAGGCGCAGCGATTCGTTGTTGTAGCGATCCCGGGCGTACTGATTATCCTTGGCCTGACCATTGAAGTGATTGGCCTGGCCAAACATGGGGCCGATATGCGCCACCTGGAAAAATAGCCACTGCATCGTGTCATAGCGGTTCCGCGTATCTTTTGGCAAGAGCTTTCCGGTTTTCTCCGCCAGATAAAGAAGAATGGCGCCGGATTCCATCATTGTGTATGGTCCGCCCCCGGGCCCCTCCGTATCCACGATGGCTGGAATCTTATTATTGGGGTTAAGCTTCAGATGTTCTGGATTAAATTGTTCGCCGATTCCGATGTTGACGTCGATATGCTTCCACTCAATTCCTGTTTCCTCAAGCATGATCATCACCTTTTGCCCATTAGGCGTAGGACTAGAATGCAATTCAATCATCGTTTTCTCCTTTATT
>JBDTWQ010000199.1:0-4699 GCA_040006595.1 Nitrosospira sp. | reverse complement strand
TTAAAGATGCGTTGACTCACAGTGGGACGTCACGCAGACAATCCGCTATTAATAAAAATAAAGATGCAATAAGTAAATGTTCCTGTCAAGACAGTATTGGTCTAAATACAGGACTAATATCCGGCGAACGTATCGCTCTGAAATCAAGAAACCTTCATCCATGATAGCATTTTACGCGAGAGATGCCAGTTCATGATTCTGTTTCGTCATTCGAAAAGAATCGCTCCCATCAAGCTGAAACACTGGTGAGCAAAAAACTACTTAAGTTGAATTTTTGTGCATAACCATACTCGCATCGTACCAACTCCAGCAGTAAGAACAAATTGGACTTTAGTACACCCTTGAAGATATGGTCTGTTTAGCTGCCGCGGCACGGTTTACGTCCCCATACCTTAACGTCTACCTTCCAACCCCTCTATGCCATTTTACGTTCTTATTTCAGGCGGCCGATTAAACGCATCGCTTATCATGCCGTTGTAACGCCCATTGCACGAGTTCGAACACCAGAGGCGAAGTCATCGCGCCGCGCCTGCAACGCATCAGTCACCGCCGAAAATGACGGCGCATTGCGTAACCCTATCGCCAAATTGCGCAGCCATTGTTAAGAGCCGATGCGGCGGGTTGGACTACCGGCAAACTTCGCGTCGAGCTCTTCCATAGCATCCCGGGAACAAGGTCTGCCGGACGGTGCGCCGTGTACCATGTTTTACCATATAATCCATCTTACCGTGATAACCCTTGCTCAGCCACTCAAGCAGGCCTGATTCGGCTTGCGTCATCGCGGCGTTGGCATCTGCGGTGCAAATCTCCTGAAAGCCAAGCTCCTTGCCCCCGCATGCCTTGATCGAGTCGGCGACCCGGCTTAAATCAACACCCGCATCCGCGAGGCCGACCGGAATAACTGACGGATCTTTGGAAATTTTTTCTTGCATAACTCTCATCATACCGGTTCCGCCGCCATACATCACTTTAGTCGCAATCTTGCCAATGAAACCGCAACACTGGCGCTCGGCGCGGAAATTGCAACAATATTGCATCCCGGTCTTATCATTTTTCTGCGCGGCGAGCTGGGCGCGGGCAAAACTACGCTGGCACGAGGCATCTTACGCGGCCTGGGTTATCAGGGAAAAGTAAAGAGTCCTACGTATAATTTAATTGAACTTTATAAAATTTCTAGGTTATACTTCTATCACTTTGATTTGTATCGTTTCGATGATCCCTGCGAATGGGAAGAAGCTGGTTTCCGCGAATATTTTAATGCGGCATCAATCTGCCTCGTGGAATGGCCCGAAAAAGCGGGCGGATTGTTGCCCACAGCGGATTTGCAATTTCTTATCCATATCGCCGAAACCGATCATCGACGCGTCGAAATTCAGGCAAATACGGAGGCGGGTAGACGGTGTTTAAAGCATTGGCAAACCCCAAAAAATTCCTGATCACGGCAACAGTCCATTGCCACGGCCTTTCTGTTCCATCTCCGTTCGTTATGTTCGTGTCGATGACGGTGCTCTTGTTTTTGTCACTCGGCAATACCGTCTTTGCTAAAACCATAGTCAGCTCCGTCCGTGTCTGGCCAGCGCCGGAATATACCCGCCTCACACTGGAATCCGCCTCGCCTATCCAGTATTCACTCAGTATGGTAAGAGATCCGGATCGTGTGGTGGTTGACCTGGAGCAGGTTATGCTCAGTCCGGAACTTGAAAGCCTGCCGGGTAAAATCGACGCCACCGATTCCTATATACGTGCAGTGCGTATCGGACGTTTTAAGCCGACCATATTGAGGCTGGTGCTGGATCTCAAAACTGAGGCCGTACCACAAGCATTTGTCCTCAAACCAGTAGGTGATTACGGCTATCGGCTGGTGCTGGATATTTATCCGGCTATCCCGCCCGATCCGCTTATGGCGTTACTGAATGAGAATACCACAGTAATGTTACAGCCAGACGTCAATGCCGATGGCAGAGTAAACATAAAGGCGAATAGCAAAATCGCAAGAAATGCTGAGACCATCAGAAAAAACAAACCAGAAACAATACGGCTTATAACTGTCGCTATCGATCCTGGACACGGCGGCGAGGATCCCGGCGCAATAAGCCGCAGCGGCACCCATGAGAAAGATATCACGCTGGCGATTGCCAAAAAACTCAAAGCCAAAATAGATAAAGAACCCAACATGCGTGCAGCCCTGACACGGGAAGGCGATTACTTTATATCCCTGCCGATGCGTCTGGTAAAAGCACGCCAGTTGAATGCCGATTTGTTCGTATCAGTCCATGCCGATGCCTTCATCAAGCCGCATGCACGCGGTTCTTCCGTGTTCGCACTGTCCGAGCGCGGTGCTACTTCCGCAGCCGCCCGCTGGCTTGCAAAAAAAGAAAATGAGGCGGACTTGATTGGCGGGGTCAATCTGGACATCAAAGATCCCTATCTCAAGCAAACTTTGCTGGACTTGTCGCAAACGGCCACTATAAATGATAGTCTCAAGCTGGGCCGGGAGGTCCTCTCGGAAATCGGCGATATTAACCATCTGCACAAGAGCGATGTGGAACAAGCGGGATTCGCCGTGCTCAAGTCCCCTGATATTCCCTCGATCCTGGTGGAAACCGCTTTCATCAGCAACCCCGATGAAGAAAAGAAACTGAAAAACGTCGCCTATCAGGACAAACTGGCAGATGCGATGCTTGCCGGTATCAAGCGCTATTTCGCCAACAACCCGCCACTGGCGCGTTCAAAAATGGTGTTGCTGGAATAACTTTCTTTTTGCGTCCGTTACAACTGGCGCCTCCTTTCCCTACGGTTCCCGAGAATCTCTGAATGAATCTCCGTGGAGCGCGTCGCAGGCGAAATCGACTGCGTTTATGTTATTTTTTTATCCCGCCCATTATCGCAGCACGAAAAAATTATTTGCGGGCCTCTTCTATGGTGCCCATGTGAAAACCTAATTTTCCCTGGCGACGCTCTTCAAAGTAACGCTTCAGAGGCTCGCGGATAACACGGAAAGCCAGCGTATCCCAAGGGATTTCCGTCTCCCCGAAAAGCTGAACATCCAGGCTTTCGATCCCGGGTTTAAAATCCAGATCCAGCAGCTGCGCACGAAAAAGAATGTGCACCTGATTAATGTGAGGCAAATTATAAATGGCGTAAAGTGGTCCCATCTCCACCCGCGCATTGGCTTCTTCCAGAGTTTCGCGTGCGGCGCCCTGGACCAACGTTTCAGCGTTTTCCATGAAACCTGAAGGTACGGTCCATAAGCCATGGCGCGGTTCAATGGCCCGGCGGCATAATAATATTCTGTCTTCCCACTCAGGTATGCAGCCCACCACAATCTTCGGATTTTGATAATGTATAACGCTGCATTCGGAGCATACATAGCGCGGCAACGTGTCGCCTTCAGGAACACGCAATTCAACCCGGGTCCCACAGTTACTACAGTATTTCATTATCCGAGATCCGTAGTTGGACAGGGTGGTGCAGTCTGCCCTGTAGCGAAGCTACCATATGGGCAAGGGTCCATTGAAGAGTAGAGTCTTTATTAACCACAAGCATAAATCAAAATGATGAGCGATCAACTGCCGGATTCAGGATTGTCCCTCATTTCTTTCCTGAAAGGCGAACTCTCATTCAGTTCGTTTAGATAATGACTGATATCTTGCGCTTCGCGTTCAAGATAATTTCCGATAGCGGCGGCGAATTCTGGATGCGCGAGCCAGTGCGCCGACCAGGTGCGGACCGGGAGAAAGCCACGTGCAAGCTTATGCTCTCCCTGTGCGCCGCCTTCAAACAAAGCGATACGATGTGCAATACAGAATTCAATAGCCTGATAGTAGCAAGTTTCGAAATGCAGTCCGGGAATAAATTCCGTCGCCCCCCAATAACGTCCATATAGCGTATGGGAATTATGCAGATTAAGTGCCACGGCAATGGGTCGATTATCCCGCAGCGCTAGAATCATCAGTACATTTTCCGGCATGGCTTCCCCGAGCCGCACGAAGAATTCCAGATTGAGGTACGGCTTGGAACGGTGATCGAGGTAAGTTTTATTGTAGCAGTCGACGAAGAACCGCCAATGATCTTCGTTTACATCGTATCCGGATAGCCATTGAAAGTTGA
Source organism: Nitrosospira sp. (assembly GCA_040006595.1). Taxonomy (GTDB): domain Bacteria; phylum Pseudomonadota; class Gammaproteobacteria; order Burkholderiales; family Nitrosomonadaceae; genus Nitrosospira. Next base: position 589 of record JBDTWQ010000199.1, on the reverse strand, counting down.
TACCCGAAGCATGAACCTTACGCCGCTCCTGCCGGATTTTCTTGCGTTTGTGATGGCTCATTTCCTTCAGAAATGCTTCGAAATTTTCATAACCGCCTCTGGCCTGATTTTTCCAGTGAAATTGGATGCCGTGCCGCAAAATCATTCCCGCTTTCTCCATCTCTCGCGCTTCATGCTCTCGCGGGAACAGGCAATGGAACGATGAAACGCCTGTGTCCGCGTTTCTGTCTTTCGCCATGTTCAATGCAGTTGAGATAAGCAAGGCGCGATGCTCCGCGGTTTCCGCCATCAACCGCCGTCCGGTTACGGGGCTGAACGGCACCGCGCTAAGCAGCTTGGGGTAATAAGCATAGCCGCAGCGTCGATACGCATCCGCCCAAGCCCAGTCGAATACATACTCCCCGTAAGAATGGCTTTTCAGATAAAGCGGCAACGCGCCACGTAAGGCGCTCCCCTCCCACAATGTGACAAATTGCGGCAGCCAGCCGGTTTTCTTTGAGGCGCGTCCAGTTTCATGCATGGCGGAAAAGAATTCATGCCGCAGAAATGGATCGTCCCCGGCAAGTGCATTCCATTCTGCGGCCGAAAT
>JBDTWQ010000198.1:0-3486 GCA_040006595.1 Nitrosospira sp. | reverse complement strand
CGTTTACGTGCGGTTTCGTCCGCTCAAATTTGCTTTTTGCCATGATCTGCCCTTTACTAGATGACGGTTATTTCTTGTTGATAACTGCTTCAGCCACGCTTTTCGGTGCTTCAGAGTAATGCTTAAATTCCATGGTGTAAGTCGCACGCCCCTGCGTCGCGGAACGCAATGCAGTTGAGTAGCCGAACATTTCTGCCAACGGGACTTCGGCACGTATCACTTTGAGGCCGGGTAAATCGTCCATACCCTGGATCATGCCGCGACGGGATGACAAATCCCCTACCACGTTACCCATGAAATCCGCCGGTGTTTCCACTTCCACGGACATCATTGGCTCCAGTAGCACTGGACTAGCTTTACGCATGCCATCTTTAAAGGCAATCGAAGCTGCCATCTTGAATGCATTCTCGTTGGAATCCACATCATGGTAGGACCCATCGAATAGCGTGACCTTGACATCCACCACCGGGAAGCCCGCCAACACGCCATTGGGGAGCGTCTCGCGCAGACCTTTTTCTACCGCCGGAATGTATTCGCGCGGCACTGTTCCTCCCTTGATGGCGTCGACAAACTCAAACCCCTTACCAGCCTCATGCGGCTCCATTTTGAGCCAGACATGACCATACTGACCACGTCCACCGGATTGTTTGATGAATTTACCCTCAACCTCCACCGGTTTTTTGATGGCTTCACGATAAGCCACCTGCGGAGCACCAACGTTGGCTTCCACGCCGAATTCCCGCTTCATGCGATCTACAATGATTTCCAGATGCAATTCACCCATCCCGGAGATGATGGTCTGGCCAGACTCCTCGTCGGTGCGAACGCGGAAAGACGGATCTTCCTGTGCCAGACGATTCAAGGCAATACCCATTTTTTCCTGGTCAACCTTTGTTTTCGGCTCGACTGCAACGTGAATTACCGGTTCTGGAAATATCATCCGCTCCAGCGTAATGACGTCGCTGGGATCACATAGCGTATCGCCCGTAACAGCTTCCTTCAAACCCACTGCGGCGGCTATGTCGCCAGCACGGACTTCCTTGATTTCTTCCCGTTGATTAGCATGCATTTGCAGCAATCTTCCAATTCGCTCTTTCCGTCCTTTAACTGGGTTGTAGATGGTATCGCCGGAAGCCACCACGCCGGAATAAACACGAAAAAAAATCAATTGGCCAACATAGGGATCAGTGGCAATCTTGAATGCCAAACCGGCAAATGGCTCTTCGTCACTTGCATGACGCTCGGCGGGTTCGCCATTTTCTTTCTCACCATTAATTGCACGAATATCCACTGGCGACGGCAGATAGTCAAGTACAGCGTCCAGCATTGCCTGTACGCCCTTATTCTTGAATGCCGAACCGCAAAGCATAGGTACGATCTCGTTACCAATGGTACGAATGCGCAGTCCCTGTTTGATGTCGGCAACGGACAAATCTCCCTCTTCAAGATATTTGTTCATTAATTCTTCATTAGCCTCAGCAGCGGTTTCCAGCATCTTTTCACGCCATAGCTTGGCATTTTCAAGTAAATCAGGGGGGATATCGCGTTCCTCAAATTTCATCCCCTGGGTTGTATCGTCCCAGTAAATACCTTTCATCTTGATCAGATCGACAACTCCCTCGAATTTTTCTTCGGCACCGATCGGCAATTGAACGGGTACCGGATGAGCTTTCAGACGAGTTTGTATCTGCTCATAAACACGCATGAAATTAGCGCCGGCACGATCCATTTTATTAACAAAAGCAAGACGCGGAACCTTGTATTTATTAGCTTGGCGCCATACAGTTTCGGTCTGTGGCTGCACTCCGCCAACTGCACAGAATACGGTGCAAGCTCCGTCTAGGACGCGCAGAGACCGTTCCACCTCGATAGTGAAATCAACGTGCCCCGGAGTGTCGATGATATTAATGCGATGATCGGGATAACTGCTGTCCATCCCTTTCCAGAAGCATGTGGTGGCGGCAGAAGTGATGGTAATACCGCGCTCCTGCTCCTGCTCCATCCAATCCATCGTGGCCGCGCCGTCATGCACTTCACCAAGCTTATGTGATACGCCGGTATAGAATAATATACGTTCGGTAGTCGTGGTTTTGCCGGCATCTATATGCGCCATTACGCCGATATTCCGGTAACGTTCAATAGGTGTTTTTCTTGCCACAGTATTTAAACCTTAATATTTTGAATCAACGGAACGCAAAAAAAAGCGCCGACGAATAAAGGAAACACTCTCTTCAACGAGAGCGGTGTCGTCATGAACCTGAATGAATTATCTTGCCGCTGTCCGGCACTTACGGACTATTAGTAGTCACTAGAACCGGTAATGTGCAAATGCCTTGTTGGCTTCCGCCATGCGATGAATTTCCTCGCGTTTCTTGACCGCGCCACCGCGGCCCTCGGCTGCTTCCGCCAATTCACCGGCAAGACGCGCGCCCATAGACTTTTCAGCTCGTTTACGCGCGGCATCGCGCAGCCAGCGCATCGCCAGCGCATTCCGTCGAATCGATCGCACTTCTACCGGAACCTGGTAGTTGGCCCCACCGACACGACGACTTTTTACTTCCACCATGGGGCGGACATTGGATAGCGCCTGCGTAAATACTTCCACCGGGTCTTTGCCAGTTTTCTTATGAATTTGATCCATGGCTCCATAAATGATCCGCTCCGCTACGGATTTCTTGCCACGCGTCATCAATACATTGACGAATTTTGCCACCTCCGTATTATGATATTTTGGATCCGGCAAAATTTCGCGTTTTGGAACCTCTCTCCGTCTTGGCATTTTCTAACCTCGGTGTTTAATTATTTAGCTTAAATTGCTTAAGTGCCCGGTTTGATTTATTCGGACCAAGCGCTCAACTTTTAAGCCCTCTTAAGCCGCTTTTGGCTTTTTAGCACCGTATTTTGAACGGCTTTGCTTGCGATCTTTTACGCCGGCGGTATCCAGACTACCTCGCACCGTGTGGTAGCGAACCCCCGGTAAATCTTTGACACGACCGCCACGAATCAGCACCACCGAGTGTTCCTGCAGATTATGCCCCTCCCCACCGATGTAACTGGATACCTCAAAACCGTTGGTCAGGCGAACTCGCGCCACCTTGCGTAAAGCGGAGTTCGGTTTTTTTGGCGTTGTAGTATAGACTCGGGTGCAAACTCCTCGCTTTTGGGGGCTATTTCCCAGCGCCGGAACCTTGCTCTTTACGCGTCTCGCCGCACGAGGCTTACGTACTAACTGACTGATTGTCGGCATTTTTGTTTCCTAAAAAAACAGGGCGATGATATAACCACCCCGCTGCCCATCAACTCTTTGGATTCCACTGTTCCAAGCATTTCTGCTTAGAAGGCGGCTAAAAAGACTGCGAATTCTATGGGGTTTATCCTGTCATGTCAAGCTACAGTCTCTTTGATTAGAATGATGCAGAACCGCCACCTTGAACCTTAGAATGACTTTTTGGAATTTTGCTCCCATCAATGAAGAATACATGGCCA
>JBDTWQ010000197.1:0-7257 GCA_040006595.1 Nitrosospira sp. | reverse complement strand
TGTGCAGGCCCCGAAATGGGAATTGGCCCGAATCACTCAGCCGATACACGGCGGAGCGAGAATGGATAAGCATGGAGAAGGAATAAGCTGTATTCATCGAGCCTGAATTCAGGCGCAGAGCGTCGCGCCGAATAACCTGATTCCCGTTGACGCCGCTATCGCGATTCTCCGACTCGCTCAGGTTTTACGGGAGATGAAAAATACCACAATCTCAGCCACACAGTCCGGTTGCGTTTATATTGAGGAAAAATTTTCATTAAGGAAGCGCACGGTCTTTGATTGTTTAAGTATCGAAAGCTCTAAAATAAAGTCATCATATTACTTGAGGATTCGCTCTGTTAAAGAGTAGAATATCGGCCTTTCGCATCAGGCATTTAATGGAGATTACCTATGCCAGTCACAACCGATCAAAAAGCACAGGTGGTGCGCGATTATCAGCGAGCCGCCGGGGATACCGGTTCCCCCGAAGTGCAAGTGGCATTATTGACTACTCGTATCAATGATCTGGCTAATCATTTCAAAGCGCACGTTAAGGATCATCATTCCCGCCGCGGTTTATTGCGTATGGTGAGCCGACGCCGCAAACTGCTTGATTACCTTAAGCGCAGCAGCGCCGATAGTTATCGTACGTTGATCGAGCGCCTTGGTCTGCGCAAATAGATGTCGGTCCCTGGTTGGGGCAGCAGGATTTTATGAAGTTGCCTGTTTTTCCGATAGCGATAGTAAAAGTTTCGCGTTGTACTAGTGACCGGAAGCAAGCCGGAATGATTTTATTGAAAAGGGTAGTTAATTGAAAGCAATCAAAAAAAGTATTACTTACGGGTCTCATCAACTAACGCTGGAAACCGGTGAAATAGCAAGACAAGCGCACGGAGCGGTGATGGTTACCATGGATGACACCGTAGTTCTGGTTACGGTGGTGGGCGCAAAGAATGCCAAACATGGGCAGGATTTTTTTCCCTTGACGGTGGATTATCAGGAAAGAACCTACGCCGCCGGTAGGATACCCGGCAGTTTTTTTAAGCGTGAAGGTCGGCCATCGGAAAAAGAAATCCTTACTTCCCGCCTGATTGACCGTCCCATCCGTCCACTATTTCCTGAAAGTTTTTACAATGAAGTACAGATCGTAGCTACAGTTCTCTCGTCCGATAACGAAGTGGACGCGGACATACCTGCGCTTATAGGCGCCTCCGCCGCGCTGGTGCTTTCTGGCATTCCCTTCGATGGCCCCATTGGTGCCGCACGTGTCGGCTACATCAATGGCGAATATATCTTGAACCCCACCACTACCGAACTGAAGCAAACTCAGTTGAATTTAGTGGTGGCAGGCACTCAACATGCTGTGCTGATGGTGGAGTCCGAGGCAATGGAGCTATCAGAGGACATTATGCTGGGTGCCGTCATGTACGGTCATCGGGAAATGCAGGCGGCGATCACCGCTATCAACGAACTCGCGGACGAAGCCGGAGTCACTGCATGGGACTGGATACCGGCGAAAAGAGATGCCGCTCTGACCCAGAAAATCACTGATTTGGCGGAAATGGATTTGCGCGCTGCATTCCAATTGAGGCAGAAACAGGCACGATCTGAGGCCATAGATAACATCTGGAAAAAGATTTTTACTGAAGTTGGCGTCGATACAGAAGATGGGCCGGATGGGCAAGCTGTAAAGGAAGCCTGTTTTTCCCTGGAATCAAAAATCGTACGTTCCCAGATTCTCGATGGCGAACCTCGTATAGACGGGCGTGACACTCGCACCGTTCGTCCCATTACGATCCGTAACGGTCTTTTGCCTCGTACTCACGGGTCTGCCCTTTTTACCCGTGGGGAAACCCAGGCCCTCGTAGTTGCAACCTTGGGCACAGGGCGGGACGAACAAAAAATTGATGCGCTGCAAGGAGATTACTCCGAGCGTTTTATGCTCCACTACAATATGCCACCCTACGCTACCGGCGAAACTGGTCGAGTAGGTACGCCCAAGCGCCGAGAAATTGGTCACGGACGATTGGCCAAACGAGCTTTGGTTGCTGTGCTGCCTTCCGCCGAAGAGTTTGGTTATTCCTTGCGCGTCGTATCTGAAATCACCGAATCGAATGGCTCCAGTTCCATGGCGTCAGTTTGTGGCGGTTGTCTTGCGTTAATGGATGCGGGCGTGCCATTAAAAGCGCATGTGGCAGGTATTGCCATGGGACTAATTAAGGAAGGCAACCGATTTGCCGTACTGACTGATATTCTCGGTGATGAAGATCATCTGGGCGATATGGACTTCAAAGTGGCTGGTACTGAGAAAGGTATTACCGCGTTGCAGATGGATATCAAGATTCAGGGCATCACCAAAGATATCCTCCATGCCGCGCTGATACAAGCCAAAGAAGGACGCATGCATATTCTTCAGATTATGAAACAGGCGCTGCCTTCAACGCGCGAGGATATTTCCGAACATGCCCCGCGTATCATTAAAATTAAGATCAATCCCGAGAAGATCCGTGACGTAATTGGTAAGGGTGGCGCGGTAATCCGCGCGCTGACCGAAGAAACCGGTACCACCATCGATATTGCTGACGATGGCACTGTTATGATAGCCTGCATTAACGCCGAAGGTGGTGAGGTAGCAAGAAAGCGCATCGAAGACATTACCGCCGAGGTGGAAGTAGGCAGAATATATGACGGGACTGTATTGAAGCTTCTGGATTTCGGCGCGATCGTTAGCGTTTTGCCAGGCAAGGATGGTTTATTGCATATCTCGCAAATTGCCAACGAGCGTGTCAACAGCGTTGCCGATCATCTTAAGGAAGGTCAGGCGGTGCGCGTCAAGGTCCTGGAAGCCGATGACAAGGGGCGACTACGCCTTAGTATGAAAGCGGTCGCTGTAGAGAGCACCGACAACGCCGCTTCGTAAATTTAGCCGACAAAATAACTATCAGAATTGTAGTTTTTTTTACGGTTTTCCAAACAAAAAGCCCCTATCAATAAAGGGGCTTTTTGTTTTTCTTAACAACGGATTTCTTTGACGGAGAAATTCAAATATGCCATAGAAAACGATAGCGAGTTTATTTAGCCACCTGTTTTTCCCTTATCTCGTCGAGCGTCTTGCAATCTATGCAAAGGGTCGCGGTGGGGCGCGCTTCAAGGCGTTTCAGGCCAATTTCAACGCCACAACTGTCACAATATCCATAATCACCTGTATCTATTTTAGCGATGGTCTCGTCAATTTTCTTGATCAGCTTGCGTTCACGGTCGCGATTGCGTAATTCCAGCGCCATGTCTGACTCCTGGCTGGCGCGATCATTAGGGTCGGCGAAAATTGTGGCTTCGTCTTGCATGGTATGCACTGTGCGATCTATATCCTGCCCCAACTCAACTTTAATACCTTCCAGTATGTTGCGGAAATGCATAAGCTGCTTGGAGCTCATGTAGCTTTCTCCCTTCTTCGGTTTGTAAGGAGTGGCTTGTTTACGCAGTTCTTGCGGCATTTTTAGTATTCCCTTTATGTTTCCGGTTACGTATGAAGACGCTTTTTACAGAAAAATATATTATACAGCAAGTAGATTTGCTGTCCGTCTGAAGTGTCGCGCACCAAAGTCAATTGCCACTCAGATAAGAGCCCGAAGGAAGAATAAAAGATAAGCTCAGGTGAAATGCTTGATCGACGAGGAATGAGTTGAAAGCGCGTAATTCATAAGAGCCCCGCGGGATGGCATCTGGTATGAAATCCACCATCCACGACAGCACGAATTCTTGCAGAATTCTCATTGCTTGGATACCCCTTAAAGAAAATAAATACCATATTCTTATAATGGTTCGAAATGAGCTATCGCTACAACCCTCGTCTCGTATTTTCTACAGGTCTTGCTCAATCGACAGGTGCGACATTTTGTCGCACCTGCTTGGAAATTTGTGCTATGTTTCTTGCAAGGGGTGCGGTTTTTCCCTGAGTAATAACGCAATATTCCCTCATCCATCCCTATAGGAGAATATCATGTCTGGAAAAAGATCCATCATATCCATGGCAGTTGGTTCCGCTTTTGTCGCCACGCTTGGTACTGCACCTCTCGTTTCTGCGGCTGATAACCCTTTTGGCATCCAATCGCTCGGTAAGGGCTACATGGTGGCCGACGCTCATAAATACGGCGACAAGAAAGGCGGTGAAGGCAAATGCGGCGGCGAAGGGGCATGCGGTGAAGGCCGATGTGGTGCGTCCATGGCCGACGCGAATAATGACGGCAAGATTACCAAGGAAGAGTGGACCGCCCATCATAATGCCATGTTCGAACATATGGATGCGAATAAAGATGGCGTTATCGACAAAGATGAGAGAAAGCCTAAAACAAAAGATGGCAAGTGCGGTAATAGTAAATAAGTAAAAAATTACCTGCTACCGTCGAGTCCTGCTAGCTTGTCCAGCTGGGGCGGCTTCCCTGCGCAGAGTTTCGGCATCAGGAAGCCGACGCCCGGCTGCTCCTAAATTGTGACATAATATTTCGTACAAAATTTAGGAGAGGATACTATGCGTAATAAAAAAACCATGATTTCCTTAGCGGTTGGCTCCGTTGTTGCCGCAACACTTAGTGCCGTGCCGGTTATCTCTATGGCCGACAGCCCTTTCGCAGCCAAATCCCTGGACAAGGGATACATGCTAGCTTATGCCGACAAGGTAGACCCCAGTAAATATGGTGGAGCAAAATCCGGTGAAGGTAGATGCGGCATGTCAATAGTAGATGCCAACAAGGATGGCAAGGTCACCAAGGAAGAATTCCTCAAGCATCACGAAGCCATATTCGACAGGATAGATACCAACAAGGACGGCGCTGTCGATCAACCTGAGGCTGACAGCTACGGCGGGGCCAAGCCCAGTGCGCCGCCACCCGGCACATCTCCACATGGAGGCATGAAGAAGTAGTCACCCATTTCCCATGAAACTCTTGGCTTCGGCCAGCGTGGGACTGGGTTTTCGGCGCGAGTTAATTCCTGCGTTAAAAGCCCATGTTCCTGATGCCATCGATTTTTTTGAAATCGCCCCGGAAAACTGGATTGATCTCGGCGGCGTGGCAGGGCGTGATTTGCGCAGCTTCACTGAGCGCTACCCCTTTGTTTGTCATGGTTTATCACTCTCTATCGGCAGTCCGGCTCCCTTGGATGAAGCATTGCTGCATAAGATTCGACAATTCCTGAATCAGCATCGAATTCTTTTTTACACCGAACATCTCTCCTACTGTTCCGACGACGGCCATTTATACGATCTGCTTCCGATACCCTTTACCGAAGAAGCAGTGAAATACGTTGCCGCGCGTATCCGGCGCGCTCAAGATATTCTGGAGCGCCGCATCGCGTTGGAGAATGCCTCGTTTTACTTGCGAGTGCCCATTACTGAACTAAGCGAAGTAGATTTTATCCGTGCGGTGTTAACCGAAGCGGATTGCGACTTGCATCTCGACGTCAATAACGTTTACGTCAACAGCATTAACCATGCCTATGACCCGATCGAATTTATCCGTTCCATGCCAACCGAGCGCATTGTTTACATGCATATGGCCGGGCACCACAATGAAGCCAAGAATCTGATTATTGATACTCATGGCGCAGACGTAATCGATCCCGTGTGGTCATTGCTCGACCAAACCTACGGCATTCATGGCATAGCACCCACGCTGTTGGAACGCGACTTTAATATCCCTCCCCTTAGTGAACTGATGCGTGAAGTCGAGCGCATTGGCCTGATTCAGACTCGGCATGCCGATGCGAGCCATGTCCGCGCTGCTTCCTGAATTTCAGCGCTTCCAGTATGCCTTCACGGCGCATATACGCGATCCGAAGGTGAACCGTTGTCCACGCGGGGTTGAAGCGCAGCGTATGAGAATATATAGAAGACTGGTTTACAACAATATAGAAAGTTTTTTGTTGAGCTGCTTCCCGGTACTCAGGAAAGTGCTGGGAACGCGTCGCTGGAGACGGCTCGTGCGTGCGTTCCTTGCCATACATCGTAGTCGTTCACCGTTTTTTCGACAAATACCCGATGAATTCATCCAGTTCTTGCAAACGGAATGCACATCACTTGCGGATTATCCGGAATTCATGCTGGAGCTCGCGCACTATGAATGGATAGAACTGGCGCTTTCCATTTCAATAAACGTCCCGGATTGGGAAGGGATCAATCCTGAAGGTAGCCTGCTGGAACAGCGTCCCGTTCTAAACCCGGTACTCGCTAATCTGTGTTACCGATGGCCCGTGCATCGTATCGGCCCACGCGCTCGAATCATGCCAGTAGAAACCTATTTACTTGTATTCCGCGATACCAGCGATCAGATCCGATTTACCGAAATCAACGCGTTTACTTCGCGCTTGGTCAGGCTATTAGAAACCACTGAATATACGGGTCAAACGGCACTTGAAATTATTGCCGCAGAAAGTCGCCATCCTTCGCCCGAGGTTGTTATTCAGGGTGGGCTGGAAATTATGCACGATTTTCGGGCACGTGGCGCATTGCTGGGTGTCGCAAAATATTGATCTCGCGCTCTATCGGACTTCACAGCCGCCCGGCAGAGTGATCTTGAAAAAGTTTTATATCATATGAAATCCGATCTGCCGGATCGAGAAAAAATTGCTGATTTAACGCTGGCTTGCTATAACGAACGCGCTGATGCCTTTTGGGAGGGAACGAAAGATCATGATGTAAGCCAGAATATCTCAGCGTTGCTAAAGTACATTGAGGGTAAACCGCCTTATACCATACTGGATTTTGGCTGCGGGCCGGGCCGCGACCTCAAGATTTTCACTGAACTCGGTCATATCGCGGTCGGGCTTGAGGGTGCCTCGCGATTCGTTGAAATGGCTCGCAGCTATAGCGGCTGCAAAGTGTGGTATCAGGATTTTCTTAGGCTTGAGCTGCCGCGTGAGTACTTCGACGGCATATTCGCTAATGCTTCGCTGTTTCATGTTCCCGGCTGTGAGCTGCCCCGTGTGCTGAAGGAATTGTGTGACACACTGAAACCGGGTGGCGTGTTGTTCAGTTCCAACCCGCGCGGGAGTAACGAAGAAGGCTGGAATTACGGGCGTTATGGCGCGTATCATGATGTTGAAATGTGGCGGGCCTATATGATCGCTGCCGAGTTTGTCGAAATTACCCATTATTACCGTCCCCCTGGCTTGCCACGCGAACAGCAGCCGTGGCTTGCCAGCGTATGGCGCAAGGCGGTTTTATAACGCTAGTCCATTGCGGCGCATCAAATGAAATTAGAAAAAGAAGTCGTCGTGATAGGT
>JBDTWQ010000196.1:0-6652 GCA_040006595.1 Nitrosospira sp. | reverse complement strand
TAAGATCGTCAATCACGGACGCAAGATGAACGACGAACCCATATTCAGCACCAATATGGGATATATTTTCGTTTTCGTTCTCGTTCTTATTGATGGCAGGTGCGACTGCTTTTAATTTTTATCAGGTTTGACTGGGCAACCGCGTCCTTCATTAATTTCCCTCGCCGTTGACATCATGCAGTTGTCAGCTACGCCCCGCCCCTGAACCAGAGCATCGGCTTATTACTACCGAAGTCATCATGGTATTGGTCGCCACAACCCGCATTCAAGCAGATATCGCTATCGTGGTGGTTAACGGACTCTATTGATGTGCTTAACTTGCTAAAAACGACGTCAAACCTAACAATATTGATAGGTATGCTATTGGCGTCATGGGCAATAACACTCCAAGCAGAAGCTGTGTCAGCGGGTCCGCTCGCCATTACCGAACAACAAGCTATCGCGCTATTCTATCAGCGCAACCTCGGTTTGATCGCCGCAAGTCTCAATATCGATGACGCTCAGGCTCAGGAAATCATTGCAGCGGCGATTCCAAACCCGGTGTTCAGTCTCATTGTTTCAGAATTGAACCCAAAAATATCTCGACCGGAAAACCGTGGCCAGGCAGTGCCGGCGGTATTACCACAGATTCAGCAGCTCATCGAAACTGCCGGGAAGCGCCGGTTACGAATAGAAAGCAGTGAACTGGCTACCGAAGCGGTAAACTTTGACGTGCAGGATGTTGCACGAGTGCTCACTAATGCCGTGCGGCGCAGTTATTACAATCTTTTGCTGGCACAAAAGACACTTAAAGTAGCAAGCGATAACCTCGAGCGTTACCGGGAAATCCTGCGAGTCAATGAAGTCAGGCTCAAGGTAGGGGATGTTGCAGCAGTCGATTTTATTCGTATCGAGGTGGAAAGCCTGAAGATTCAGGGTGATCAGGATCAGGCACGGGCGGCGTTAAATCAGGCGCGGGCCGATCTGCTACTGCTGCTGGGCTGGCCTGAAAACAGCATAGAGATCACTGCAGTCGAAGCGTGGCCCGAAGCGGCTCCTGAGATTGCGCTGGCCAGGCAAGACCAGTTGGTTGAGCGGGCGCTGGAACGGCGACCAGATATGAAAGCCGCAAGAATACGTATTGCACAAGCGAAAAAAATGCTTACTTTGGCGCAGCGCCTGGTCATTCCCGACGTGACCATAAGCGCTTTCTATGAGCGTGATGCGGGTAACTTCTTCCCGAACTCTGGCGGTGTCGGTATCAGTTTGCCCATTCCGCTGTTCTATCAGCAAAAAGGCCAAATTTCCAAAGCCCGTGTGGGTGTAACGACCGCCGAACTGGCACTGGCGCAGAGCGAGCAGGGAGTGAGGACCGAGGTTTTGAAAGCCTCAGCGTCCTGGCAAAGCGCCGACGCGATAGCCCGGCGATTTGAGACATCGGTGGTCAAACGCATTGAGACATTACGTAAAGCACGGGAAATCGCTTACCAGAAAGGAGCGGTAGGTGTACTGGATTTAATCGACGCAGAGCGCAGCTATAAGGCAATAATGCTGGATTACTACACCGCTCTGGCAAATCGCAGTAAAGCCTGGGCAGATCTGTTAATGGCATATGGAGAGGAAACCAGAGATTTTTCGCGTGGTCTGGCGGGTGGCGATGGTTAAGTTACGTATTGGTTCCCTGCTGCAGGCTTCCGGTCCGAATAAATGGATGAATCTAGGCCAGGTAAAAGTTACAGGCATGAAGTTTCTCACTTCCACGCATCTTGCCATTGGAGTGCTGAGTTTGTCGCTATTGGCCTGTCAGCAGCAAAGTCGTGAACAACCGCTGCCAGTCACCAATCACCCCAAGGACGAGGTCATACTCAGCTCGGATTCACCCAAGCGCGACTTTATAAAAGAAATAACTATCGAATTGGTTCAACGTCCGCTGATGGACCCCGTCACAGGCAAGATCACTTATGACGAGACCCGTACCGCTCGTATTTCCTCACCGATTGCCGGCCGAGTGATCGGTGCTATAGCGGCGTTAGGTGCGTATGTTAGGACAGGTGATGCGCTGGTTGAACTGGACAGCCCGGAACTGGGGCAGGCGCAATCAGATAATGCAAAAGCCATAGCGGATTTGAATCTCGCTAACCGGACTTTCCGGCGGATACAGGAATTATATGATAATGGCATTGCCCCGCGCAAGGAGCAGGAGCAAGCGGAAGATAACCTGACCCATGCCCGTAGCGAGGCGGAACGGGCGCGCCTGAAACTGGTTAACCTGGGTGTGCGCAATCGGCGTACTGATAACCGCTTTGTTTTGCATACGCCCCTTTCAGGAACGATCACCGAACGCAATATCAATCCAGGCATGGAAGTCCGACCTGATCTGACCGCCCCGTTATTCGTCATTTCCGATCTGAATCAATTATGGGTACAGATGGATATTTTTGAGAAGGATATTGGACTGATTCATGTCGGTGCCACAGTATTGCTGCAAGTCCCTGCTTACGCCGGGGAAGATTTTACTGCAACCGTCGGCTATATAAGCCAGATAGTGGATGAAACTACCCGCACAGTGAAAGTACGGTGTATTTTGCTCAATGCGGAGAAAAGGCTATTGCCGGCCATGTTCGCAAGTATCACGGTGCAAAGCGACGCCGATGATCAGGCGGTTGTTGTTCCCTTGAACGCAATATTTGCCGAGAATGAATCTGAATGGGCATATGTGAATATTGGTCATTATCATTACCAGAAGCGCCCGGTTACGGTGGGTCTGCGCCTAAAAGACCGGGCCGTGATTCTTGATGGTTTGAAGCCTGGAGATCGGCTCGTAGTGGGTGGCGCCCTGTTATTGCGCACTGAGCAGGATACAGAGCAGCAAAGTGGAGAAAGCGCGCCATGATCCATAGAATCATCGCCTTCTGCCTGCAACAACGTCTGTTGATCATCAGTACGTCGGTATTGCTGGCCGCCCTTGGCGCTCTATCGTTCGAACATCTGCCGATACAGGCTTTCCCCGATGTACAGAATGTTTTCGTGCAGGTGGTGACCCAATATCCCGGCCAGGCTCCGGAAGAAGTGGAAAAACTGATCAGCCTGCCGATCGAAAAGGAAATGAACGGCCTGCCGCATATGATTAATATGCGTTCGGTATCCATTTTCGGCTTGTCCGTAGTAACGCTCACCTTTGATGACGACGCGGAGGATTATTTTTCACGACAGCAGGTGCTGGAGCGGCTAAAGACCGTCAACCTGCCTGCGGAAGCAAAGCCCATATTGGGTCCCCTGACGACTGGTATCGGTGAAATTTTTCGTTACCGTATCGAAGCACCCGGCATTCCCCTGATAGAACAACGAGCATTACAGGATTGGATGATCGAGCGCACGCTCCGTTCCGTCCAGGGGGTAGCTGATGTAGTCGCTTTCGGCGGTGGCATCAAACAATACCAGGTACAGGTCGATCCCGACAAGCTGAGGAATTACAAGCTGACGCTTCCTGAAGTCTATCAGGCTATCGCTGTCAATAATGCCAATATTGGCGGCGGTTATCTCGATCATGGCCATGAAGCATTAGTGGTACGCGGCACGGGTTTATTGAAGTCCGTTGACGAAATCGGGAACATTGTCGTTGCCAGTCAGGATGGTGTGCCTATTTTTGTCAAAAATATTGCCGATGTATTCGTAGGTCCACAACCGCTCATTGGCATTGTCGGTTACAACGAACATGACGATGTAGTCCAGGGCATTGTTCTGCTTATCAAAGGCAGAAATGCCATTGAAGTATTGAATGGCGTAAAGGAAAAAATAGAATACCTTAACAGCTATGGCCTGCCTCAAGGTGTCAAGGTTGTCCCCATTTATGACCGTACCGAACTGATACAGCACACCGTTCATACAGTCGAGCGAAATATGCTGGAGGGTGCGGCGCTTATTCTGCTAGTTCTGATTATTTTTCTCCGTCGAGTATGGGCTTCAGCGGTAGTTATCGTTGTTATTCCGCTATCCTTGTTATTTGCCTTTATTCTGATTGATGTCATGCATGTCTCCGCCAACCTGATTTCCCTGGGTGCGATCGATTTTGGCATCATCGTGGATAGCGCCGTGGTGCTGGTCGAGGCCATCATGGTCAAGGTGACCTTAGAGATGCGTCAACAGGCTAGTGTGGCGCATATGCGTCAATCCATGCTCATGACAACGGCGGAAATGGCCCGGCCGATACTTTTTTCAAAAGCTATTCTTATTATTGCCTTTTTACCCATTTTTACTTTTCAGCGCGTCGAAGAAAAAATCTTTTCTCCAATGGCATTCACGCTTACTTTTGCCTTGCTAGGTTCGCTGCTTATCAGCTTAACCCTGATTCCGGTACTATTGAGCTACCTGGTGGGACCGCGACTCACCGAGTCGCACAATCCGCTCATCCATGCCATGGAACGGCGTTACTTGACATTGCTGGAAGCCGTGCTGCGTCATCCGCGCAAACTATTCATAGGCGCGGGTTTAATGCTGGCCTTATCCCTGGCTTCTTCTCCGCTGATTGGTACCGAGTTCATGCCCAAACTGGATGAAGGCAACGTCTGGCTGACAATCACGCTGCCAACACCGGTCTCCCTGAACAAGGCCAAGGACCTGGAAAGGGATGTGCGCGCACGTCTGCTTGAATTCCGTGAGGCGAAGTCGATACTTACGCAATTGGGCCGCCCGGAAGATGGCACCGATCCTAAGGGTTTCAATAATCTGGAGGTTCTTATCGATCTCAAGCCAAAAGATACCTGGCGTTATCGCAATAAGGACGAATTGGTCGAAGCAATGCAGAAGCGCCTGGCGGTATTTCCTGGGTTGCAGTTCAATTTTTCCCAGGTGATTCAGGATAACGTGGAAGAAGCCATTTCCGGCGTCAAGGGTGAAATTGCCATCAAGATTTTCGGTGAGGACCTTAAAGTTCTTCAGGAGAAAGCCAATCAGATCACCGGTATCCTGCGCTCCATAGAAGGCGCTACCGATGTGGCTGCCGAGCAGCAATCTGGACTGGCACAGTTGGTCATTTCCATCGATCGGGAAAAAATTGCCCGTTACGGTATCAATGTAGCCGATGTGGAAGACGTGATCTCCATGGCGGTTGGAGGTAAAGCCGCTACACAGATGCTGGAGGGCGAACGCCGTTTTGACGTTACAGTGCGGCTCATCAGCTCAGCACGCGATTCAGTGGGGGCAATTGAAGATATCACTGTTTTGTCCGCAAATGGCAGTCGTATTCCATTGGCCCAATTGGCGGAGATCAAGACGAGTCAGGGTGCCTCACGTATTAGCCGCGAAGACAATATGCGTCGTATCGCCATCAAATGTAACCTGATAGGGCGCGATCAGGGTAGTTTTGTGGCCGAGGCACAGCAAAAAATTGGTCGACAGGTTCACCTGCAGCCTGGTTACAGTATTGTCTGGAGTGGTCAGTTCGAGAATCAGCAGCGGGCGATGAAGCGGCTTTCCTTTATCGTTCCCGTCAGTTTTATTTTGATTTTTGTACTGCTATTCTGGACATTCCGCTCGATTAAGAACGCGTCTCTGATTGTAATGAACGTTCCCTTCTCAATGATCGGTGGACTGATAGCCTTACTGTTAACTGGTATTCACTTGAGCGTATCTGCGGCGGTTGGGTTTATCGCGCTGTTCGGTATTGCCGTGCAAAACGGTGTAATCCTGCTATCCCAGATCAATTCCCTCAGGCGCGAGGGTATTTCGCTACACGAAGCTATTTTGCAAGGCTCTGTCAGTCGCTTGCGTCCCGTGGTAATGACCGCATTGATGGCAATGCTGGGACTGCTGCCCGCTGCGCTGTCCACCAGCGTTGGATCGGAAACCGTCAAACCTTTTGCCGTGGTTATTATTGGCGGATTGATCACCGCCACACTGTTAACCTTGACCATGCTTCCTGCTCTCTACCGCAATTTTGAACAACCACACACATGAGGCATCGCCATGAAAGAAATCCGCGCCTATATTGAGCCCTTCATGCTATCAAGGCTCACCCAGACACTGCTCGAAATACCCGATTTCCCAGGTATGAGCGTATCCGATTGCGAAGGCTTTGGGCGAGTCAAACTTATCGCGGGACGAGACTTCACACCTTACGTACCAAAAAAGCGCATTGAAATTTTCGCTCCTGATAATTTGGTGGAGAGTATCTTTAATGAAGTGATGACGGTTGCCAATACTCATCAACATGGTGCTGGTAAGGTCTATGTCATCGACGTAAATGAGAGTGGACGTATCAGCACCGGCGAGCGGGGAAATGAACTGACCTGATAAGAGAATTGGCAGTCGGATGACCGATTTTACTCAACGCGCGTGGGACGATTCTGGAGGCGGTCTGCTTCGTCAGGCTCCTGACAAAGGAATCGACCCCTCACATCCTTCCTCGCTGCCGTCGCGTCCCGCTGACAAACTCGGAGACTTATTCAGGGGTTTCCTAATAAGAGTGGCTCGCTCTTTTTCACTGAGCTCACTCCCTTCGTATTATTTGGCCGCTTTGCCTTCGTTGGACCCCGGTTGGCCATTGTTGTAGTTCCGTAATACGCAATCTTTCTTTTGAGTTTGACGTGATCTATCACGCCAAAAAAATCGCATATAGACTGAAAACCGCATTCAGTCGATCAGCAACTGTTAGAAATAGCAGCTACCTTAGTTA
>JBDTWQ010000195.1:0-3601 GCA_040006595.1 Nitrosospira sp. | reverse complement strand
AAATTGGATGTGCCATCTATTGGATCCATGCACCACAGCCCGGCATCACCCGCGCGCCATTGATCGATCTGCTCCTGTTCCGGCATTTCCTCTGCCACTACGGTGCCCGGGTAAATTTTTCGTAATTCGCGCGACAGCGCTTCCTGGGTGGCGAGATCGGCTTCGGTAAACAGGCTTCCATCCGCCTTGCGCTGCCGCGCCACGCTCAGATAGCGAGGCATAATCTCCTGTTGTGCCACTGATTTGACTGCAGCAATGACGGCGTCGAGCACGTGTTATTCCGCCCGCCATTTGATCGAACAGCCGATGCTGGGAATCTGCTTATCGGGCCCATGACCAGTTTCCGCAACCTGGAGCATGCCTTCGAAGAGGTCGCGACGCGCGTCAGCAGGTGCTGCCTCTTTGCGTGAAGCATCCAGGCGACCGCGGTATTGCAGTTCGAGCTTATTGTTCAAGCCGAAGAAGTCCGGCGTGCATATCGCGCCGTACGCCTTCGCGACTTGCTGAGTTTCGTCCCACACATAGGGGAAGGGGAAGTCGCATTCCCTCGCTACTCGGGCCATGTTATCGAATGAGTCCTCGGGATAATCGGAAGGGTCGTTTGACATGATAGCGATGGCGCCTATCCCGTGCTCGCGCAATGCTCTGACGTCGCGAATGATGCGGTCCCGTATTGCTTTTACATAAGGACAGTGATTGCAGATAAACATCACGAGCAACCCCTTTTCGCCCTTTACTGATCTCAGGTCATATCGCTTCCCGTCTACTCCCGGTAGATCGAAATCTACTGCTTTCCAGCCAAAATCACAGACAGGTGTTTCCAGGCTTGCCATGTTTTCTCTCCTGAATGAATGACAATCGTTTTGTGTGCAACACCGCAGTTCAAAGATTCCCGGCAGAATCAGCACGAATAGAGTTGAGTGTATCCGATATAATTTATGTAAAGTAAGTGCTAAAGTCCTTGAGTAGCGCCATTCGGACGAAATTCAAGCTTGCTGGGATGCCATTATATTATCATGAGAGACAATCATTAATTTGCGCGCTCCGGAAACGATGGCACTTCCCCGTTTTTACTGCTCCGAAAAAATCGTCGCGGATCGGCCAATCGCATTACCCGCTGGCGTTGCGCACCACGCCTTGCGCGTGTTGAGGCTTGAACAAGACGACGAATTGATTTTGTTCAACGGTAATGGGGGCGAATTCCCTGCAGTTATCAAGCATATTGATAAGAATGGCGTCACAGTTGTAATTGGAAAACACCTGGATATTGAACGTGAATCGCCACTCGTCATCACGCTGGCGCAGGCATTATGCGCCAACGAAAAGATGGATTGGATCGTACAAAAAGCGGTGGAGCTGGGGGTGAGCCGCATACAGCCTCTAGACACAAAACTGAGCGTGGTGAGACTCTCGAGCGAGCGAGCGGAAAAACGCATGAAGCACTGGCAGCAAGTCGTCATTTCTGCCTGCGAGCAATGCGGTAGAAATCGCATTCCACAAGTACTGCCCCTGATATCATTGTCCAGCTGGCTTGGCGCGCAAATTAACGAATGGAAGAATTTGAGTAATGGCACTCCTGCTGACGCATGTTTTATGCTCTCGCTCACCGCAAAGAAAGGCTTGCGTGATTTCCCCGAATCTTTCGCTACCGCTATGCTGACGCTCCTCGTGGGGCCGGAAGGCGGCTTAACGAGGGAGGAAGAGGCTGCCGCTGTGGTGTCTGGATTTATTCCAATTCGCCTGGGTAAACGCATACTCCGTACCGAAAGCGCCGCATTGGCGGCAATTGCGGCGATGCAGGTGCGATGGGGCGATTATTGATTCTGTATTTCGGTTGTGCAGCCGTACCTTATGGGTCCGGATTGAGCTGTAATCTGTCACTATACATATTTTTGATTTCATTTGCCTTAGCACGAGTATAGATCATGCATCCTTCAATGTATCAACCTAAAGCGTGAGGCCCAGCACCGACTTTGTGACCTGGTTCCGCTCGGTGGCACCCTACGTCAATGCATTCCGCAGCAAGATCTTTGTCGTTGCTTTTGGCGGTGAAGTGGTGGCTGACGGAAAGTTTGTCGAGCTTGTTCATGATCTCAACCTGCTGGCCAGCCTGGGTGTACGGCTGGTACTGGTGCATGGTGCACGTCCGCAAATTGAAAACCGGCTGAATGAATGCGAGCTGCAAACTACATATGTCAGAGGAATGCGCGTTACCGACGCTGCCACGCTACAATGCGTGAAGGAGTCTATAGGGCGAGTCCGCGTCGAAATTGAGGCATTGCTGTCGATGGGATTGCCGAACTCACCTATGGCCAACGCTGCCATCCGCGTTGCCAGCGGAAACTTTGTCACCGCTCGCCCCATAGGTGTAATAGAGGGCATTGATCTGATGCACACCGGCGAGGTACGCAAGATAGATACTGCAGCTATCCGCTCCCGGCTGGAACAAGGCGAGTTGGCATTGCTCTCGCCGCTGGGCTATTCGCCCACCGGTGAAATTTTTAATCTGACGCTGGAAAACGTTGCGGCTGAAGCAGCGATTGCGCTCAAAGCTGAGAAACTTATTTTTCTGATGGATACCGCAGGCATAGAGACAAAATGTCCTGGCAGTTCCGAGACATTACTGTTGCGCGAACTGACTGTGGCCGAGGGCAAAACGTTACTCAAAAAACTTGCAAACAAGACCGCGAAGCTACCTGACGACGCCCAATTGTATCTGCCCTTTGCTGTAAAGGCCTGTGAAGGAGGCGTGTCTCGTGTTCACCTCATCAGCCGTCACGTTGATGGCGCCGTGTTGCAGGAGTTGTTCACTCACAGCGGTATCGGGAGCATGATATCGGAAGGCCCATTGCAGAACTTGCGGGACGCAAGGATAGAGGATGTCGGCGGTATCCTGCAATTGATTGAGCCGCTCGAAATCGACGGGACGCTGGTAAGGCGCAACCGCGAACTCCTGGAAATGGAAATCGGACGCTTTGTCGTAGTCGAACATGACCGCATGATAGTGGGTTGCGCCGCGCTCTACCCGTTCCCTGAAGACAAAGCAGCTGAACTCGCCTGTCTGACGGTGCATGCCGATTATCGTAGCACGGGGTGTGGTGATACCTTGCTTAAGAATATTGAAGCCAGGGCCCGGTCCCAAGGCAGCAATAGATTATTTGTGCTTACCACCCGAGCTTCCCACTGGTTTGTCGAGCGTGGTTTTCTCGAAACCGATGTAGGGGAATTACCAAAAGCCAAACAGGGACTATACAATTATCGGCGCCGCTCCAAGGTATTCGTAAAAAAAATATAGCGGTTAGGTAGTAGCTGTGCCAATCTACTGCCCCAATACGCATTCGCTTGATTGTGGATGGCATATGCATTGCCAAGGTTGCGTGACCGAACGGTATAGCCTAATGAGACCAGTATCATATTTGGAGAGACCAATGGCAAGACTCGTTAAATGCATTAAACTCGGTCGCGAAGCGGAAGGGTTGGATTTTCAACCTTATCCGGGCGAGTTAGGGAAGCGTATTTTCGATAACGTATCGAAAGAGGCATGGGGCGGGTGGATCAAACATCAGACCATGCTGGTCAATGAAAACCGCCTGAATCTGGC
>JBDTWQ010000194.1:0-7947 GCA_040006595.1 Nitrosospira sp. | reverse complement strand
GCATTTTATCTGAAACGAGATGAGGGTTCAAATTATAATACCGGGTTCTGTAATAGGGCGCACATGAGGCAACTACACTTTCATACGCGACGATAAGATCGTTATACGAATTTATGGAAAAAATTCGATTGTCCAAACTTATGTCTCAGCAAGGATTGTGTTCCCGGCGAGAGGCGGATAGCTATATCGAGCGCGGGTGGGTATTTGTGGATGACAAGCGCATCACGGAGCTGGGTACGAAGATTTCACCCATGCAGAAAATAAGACTCGACAACCCGGCGCGAGCACAGCAGCTAGGCCGGGTCACAATACTGCTGAACAAGCCCATCGGTTACGTATCGGGGCAACCGGAACCTGGTTATCGGCCTGCAATCGGTCTGATAAATCAGGAATCCCGCTTTCGCGGGGACCACGTGCCGCACCAGTTCAGTCCCTCGCATTTAAAAGGCTTGGCTCCAGCGGGCCGGCTGGATATCGATTCGTGCGGATTGCTTGTATTCACACAGGATGGGCGTATTGCCAAGCAGTTGATCGGCCCGGAGTCGGAGATAGAGAAGGAATATCTGGTACGCGTTGAAGGAGCGCTGTCGAAGCATTCATTAGATCTGTTAAACCATGGTCTGAGGCTGGATGGGGAAGTATTAAAACGCGCAGAGGTAGTCTGGCAGAATCAGGATCAATTACGTTTCATTTTGCACGAAGGCAAGAAACGTCAAATCCGTCGAATGTGCGAACTGGTTGGGCTGAAAGTTACCGGGTTAAAGCGCGTTCGTATCGGTAAAGTAAAACTGGGTGATTTGCCCTTGGGAAGCTGGCGTTATTTGAGGCATGACGAGGAGTTTTAACCCGAGTTATTTTACAGCGAATGATGCAGAGCCTGCCCCGTCATATGTATTGAACAGTAAGTGCGAATACCCTTCCCCTGTTCGATCGGCCCAAGGAAGAACGAAGTGCATTTTTTCATTTTGTTTCTGAAGCTTGAAGATTCATTTCATATTGTAAGAGGCTCGATGTCTCACTGTGAGGTAGAATTATAATTTGGTCATCTCTTCCGTATGTGCCAATTTTGATAGTCCCGCTTGGGCGTGGCGCGATAAGTATGCTGTGGCATGGCTGTATCTCTCATATCTTTAAAAAATACAACGAGTCCTCTGCAGTAACGGCCGTAACAGCCGAAGAAATATAAAACCCTAAGGAATAACAGCATGATTTTAGTTACGGGCGGTGCCGGGTTCATCGGCGCAAATTTTGTGTTGGATTGGCTGAGGCAATCCGACGAAGCCATTATCAACTTGGATATACTTACATATGCGGGCAATCTGGAGAATCTCTCCACGCTTGTATCAGATGAGCGGCATATCTTCGTACGTGGCGATATCGGTGACTCCGCTCTTGTTTCCAATTTGCTCGCGCGCTACCAACCCCGCGCCATTATCAATTTCGCCGCGGAAAGTCACGTAGATCGCTCCATTCATGGACCGGAAGACTTTATCCAGACCAATATCGTCAGTACCTTCCGGCTACTGGAGGCTGGGCGAGTTTACTGGAATGAATTAAATGGAAAAGCAAAGCAGGATTTCCGTTTTCTCCATGTTTCGACTGACGAGGTTTATGGTTCCTTGGCCAAGGGCGAGCCAGCCTTTAATGAAACCCATCGTTATGAGCCAAATAGCCCTTACTCGGCAAGCAAAGCCGCCAGCGATCACCTGGTGCGTGCTTACCATCATACCTATGGCTTACCCGTGCTTACCACCAATTGTTCCAATAATTATGGGCCTTACCAATTCCCGGAGAAACTTGTCGCACTGATGATCGTAAACGCTCTAGCGGGAAAACCGTTGCCAGTATACGGCGACGGCCAGCAAATCCGGGATTGGCTTTATGTAAAGGATCATTGTAGTGCCATCCGCCGAGTGCTGGAAGCGGGAGTTCCTGGTGAAACCTATAATGTAGGTGGCTGGAGCGAAAAACCTAACCTGGACATTGTGCATACCATTTGCGCATTGCTGGATGCGCTAAGGCCTCAGATTATCGGATCCTACCGCAGCCTGATCACCTTTGTCACAGACCGTCCCGGCCATGACCGCCGTTATGCAATTGATGCGAGCAAAATTGAGCGTGAACTTGGCTGGAAACCTGCCGAAACTTTTGAAACGGGCTTCCGTAAAACCGTGCAATGGTATCTGGACAACCCGGTCTGGGTGGGCAGTGTGCAATCCGGCGCTTATCGGACCTGGGTTGAGAAGAATTACCAAGGACGCAGTTGATGAAAATCCTGTTGTTCGGTAAGAATGGTCAGGTAGGTTGGGAGTTGCAGCGCAGTCTGGCGCCCTTAGGTGAGCTCATGGCCGTGGATTTCGACAGCAGGGACTTGTGTGGCGACTTCATGTCTCTTGACGGAATCGTGGCCACTGTCAGGGCAATCGGTCCAGATGTGATCGTGAATGCCGCTGCCCACACCGCCGTGGATAAGGCCGAAAGCGAGCCGGATCGAGTCCGCACCATCAATGCCTTGGCTCCCGCTACGCTTGCCCGGGAAGCCCGTGAGCTCGGTGCCTGGCTGGTTCATTATTCCACCGACTACGTGTTTGACGGCAGTGGAAGCGAACCCTGGGTGGAAAAAGACCCTGTCGGCCCTCTGAACGTATACGGTTCTACCAAACTGGAGGGGGAGGAAGCCATCCTTGCTTCGGGCTGCCATCATCTGATCTTTCGCACCAGCTGGGTTTTTGCTACACGTGGCGGTAACTTCGCAAAAACCATGTTACGTTTGGCCCAGGAACGCGACCGCCTCACAGTCATCGACGATCAAGTGGGTGCGCCAACCGGCGCCGATCTGCTGGCGGATGTCACCGCTCATGCCATTCGTGCTGCCTTGCAACGGCAAAGCCTATCTGGCCTTTATCATCTGGTTGCATCCGGCGAGACCTCGTGGTACGGTTATGCGCGCTTTGTATTGAATTTGGCTCGTCAAGCTGGAGTCAGCCTCAAAGCTGCGCCAGAAAGTGTTCTCCCCATATCGACCAGCGCATTTCCTTTGCCCGCCCAACGGCCCAAAAACTCGCGGTTGGACACCAGAAAACTGCAAAGTACCTTCGATTTGTGCTTGCCTTCATGGCAGATTGGTGTCGAACGCATGCTTACCGAAACTCTCGAGAAGTCATCATGACTCAGCGCAAAGGCATCATTCTGGCCGGCGGATCCGGCACACGGCTCTACCCCGTGACGAAGGCAGTTTCCAAGCAACTGCTCCCCATTTACGACAAGCCGATGATTTATTACCCCTTGAGCACACTCATGCTGGCGGGTATTCGCGACATTCTTATTATCTCTACCCCCCAGGACACGCCGCGTTTTGAGCAGCTCCTTAGTGATGGGAGGGATTGGGGGTTAAACCTGCAATATGCCGTTCAACCCAGTCCCGATGGATTGGCTCACGCCTTCACCATTGGTAAAAGTTTTATCGGGCATAATCCCAGTACACTGGTGCTGGGCGATAATATTTTTTATGGTCACGATTTGCATATGCAGCTGGGACGCGCAATGGCAAAGCAGGAAGGTGCAACCATATTCGCCTATCACGTACAGGACCCCGAGCGTTATGGCGTGGTCGCCTTTGATACCCATAATCATGTGACTTCACTGGAAGAAAAGCCCTCCCAGCCCAGGAGCAACTACGCTGTCACCGGTCTGTACTTCTACGATAACCAGGTCATCGATATTGTCGATAACCTCAAGCCTTCCGCTCGCGGCGAATTGGAAATAACCGATGTCAACCGCATCTACCTCGAACGCGGCCAGCTCAGCGTCGAAATCATGGGTCGTGGTTATGCATGGCTGGATACGGGTACTCACGAAAGCCTGATAGAAGCTAGCAACTTTATTGAAACCATTGAACACCGCCAAGGTCTCAAGGTTGCCTGCCCCGAAGAGATCGCCTACCGCCAAGGGTTCATTAACGCCGCACAGCTTGAGAAATTGGCGCAACCGCTGGCCAAAAATGGCTACGGCCAATACTTATTACGCCTATTGAAGGAGCAAATAGTTGTATGAAGGCAATCTCCACTTCCATCCCTGACGTCTTGATTATTGAACCCAGGGTCTTTGGTGATAGCCGGGGATTCTTTTTTGAAAGCTTCAACCAGAAGAATTTCTGTCAGGCAATCGGGATTGACGTAAACTTTGTGCAAGACAATCACAGCCGCTCCGTCAAAGGTGTGCTGCGTGGTCTGCACTACCAGATCCGCCAACCCCAGGGAAAGCTTGTGCGCGTAGCACGGGGTGCGGTATTTGATGTAGCGGTAGATATCCGCAAATCGTCTCCAACCTTTGGCCAATGGGTCGGGACGGAGTTAACTGAAGATAATTACCGTCAGATGTGGGTGCCCGCCGGATTCGCCCACGGTTTTTATGTGCTTAGCGACAGCGCTGACTTTTTGTACAAAACTACGGATTATTATATTCCTGATTTAGAACGCAGTCTCGCATGGAATGACCCTCAGGTTGCTGTTTCCTGGCCTATCGACAGGGATACGCAGCCCATAGTTTCGGCCAAAGACATACAGGCAACGAAGCTCACAGATGCCGAGGTATTTGCATGATCCCGAAATCCGTTAATCCGCCAAGGGCTTGCTGTAGTGTATGAAGCGCAAACAGACTCATGCTTTGTGTCGTCAGGCCGGGGGCCACTGGTGAATAATCAACAACATCGGGTAACGATCTAAGCAAGTTTAACTCAACCGAAAAACGAACGGTCCGATGAGGATCCGAGAATGATAGAAACGACAGCTGGCCGGGAATTTCCGTTGCGGGAGGCACACAACCTTGTCCGCGATCTGATGACGCCCAATCCCTGGATTTACTGGATTGATTTTCTCTTCCATAACGCACTGGGCTGGGCCGCTTTTATAACTGTCCTGTCTACGCCGCTGTTTTCCGCCTGGCAGTTGGCAGCCGCTATTGTTGCCATACTTGCTTTTTATCGTGCGGCTATTTTCATTCATGAACTGGCGCACCTGAAAAAGGGTACGTTCAGGCTATTCCGTCTGATATGGAACGTTACTTGCGGCATACCGTTACTGGTTCCCTCCTTTACCTATGATGGCGTACATAATGACCATCACAAACGCGATGTCTATGGCACCAGCAAGGACGGCGAGTATATTCCCTTCGCAACTCTGAAACCGACGGCGATGATCGGCTATGTGTCGCTGTCATTCCTTCTGCCGTTTTTCTTTATCGTCCGTTTTCTCCTGCTCACGCCCTTGTCGTATCTGATTCCGCCGTTACGTAAATTTATTTGGGAGCGCGCATCCTCTCTTACCATCGATATGACTTATCAGCGTGCAGAGAATGCGATTCGCAATGATAAACACTGGCGGCTGCAAGAGTTTGCTACCTTCGTATTTGTAACAACCGCCATAATTTGCATTGCGTTGGGTATTTTGACCTATAAGGCCCTTGTTCTCTGGTATGCAATCGCAATGTTTATCTTTTTTATAAACTCATTACGTACGCTCAGCGCGCATGCATACCGCAATCCCGGGGATCACGAGATGGACTTTGCCGAGCAATATCTCGACTCCATCAATGTTCCGGGTAACCTGTTCATTACCGCTTTATGGGCTCCGGTCGGCTTGCGCTATCACGCTACGCACCATCTTTTCATGAGCTTGCCTTATCATAATCTTGGCAAGGCTCAGCGTCGTCTGGTAGCTGGTTTGAGTGATAACACGCTTTACCTCAAGACCGTGCGTACCAGTATGTGGGATGCGCTGCGCCGCATATGGGGAGAAGCTTCGGCGTCAACCCGGAGCCGCAATGTGTCCGGTACCGACCCTGCATTGGACGATGCGGTTGGCAGGCAAAGAAACGCATGATAAAACCGATTCCATTGCGGCACCTCATGAGGCCGGTCCACGTGGAATGAACGGGCTGAAAATATAGTCGCTGAGGTAAATATCCACAAAGATCAGCCACCAGTCTCAGTCGTAATTGTAAATTATAATGCGGGGCAATTCCTGTCGGAGTGCATTCATTCAGCACTGCCACAGGTGAGCGAAGTGCTAGTGGTGGACAATGCTTCCACAGATCTCAGCCTTGAGCTTTGCGCTCGGCGTTTTCCTGAAGAACCGAAACTCAAGATCATTCGCAACGCTGCCAATATCGGTTTTGCCGCGGCCTGCAATATCGGTATTGCGCAGGCTAGAGAATCTTATGTGCTATTTCTCAACCCCGACTGCGTTTTGGGTACAGGTTCATTACCGCGCATGATTCAAGTGCTGCAGACCAACGCGGAGGTGGGCATCGTGGGCGGGTTGCTGATCAACCCTGACGGAACCGAGCAGCCGGGAGGGCGCCGTGCCGTACCCACCCCATGGCGCTCCTTTGTTCGCGCTTTTGGGTTATACCGCTTTGCAGACTATTGGCCTCGTCTGTTTTTTGATTTTCATCTTCACAAGCAAGCATTGCCGGATCATCCGGTTGAGGTGGAGGCTATTTCCGGTGCTCTCATGCTGGTGCGCCGGGAAGCCATCGAAGATGTTGGCCTGTGGGATGAAGGTTATTTTCTTCACTGTGAGGATTTTGATTGGTGTATGCGTTTTCGGCAAAAAGGATGGAAGATTCTTTTCGTGCACGATGCCCCGGTTGTGCATCATAAAGGGATATGCAGCCGATCTCGCCCCGTTTTTGTGGAGTGGCACAAGCATAAGGGGATGTTGCGGTTCTACCGCAAGTTCTTCCGGCATCAATATCCTGGCGTCGTAATGTGGCTGGTAGCGCTGGGGGTATGGTTGCGTTTCGGGGCCGTGGCGATATATTACACTACTCGCCACGTTGGACGGCTACTGGCGGTTAGGCGAGAATAAACAATAAACATAAGTCTTCTCAGCACAAATACGCGAATGATTTCGCGCCCAAGCTCAGCGTCTATGAATCATGTCTAATCCTGCTTCTCCTCATAAAATCGTAGTTACGGGCGCGACCAGCATGATAGGCCATTTCGTGCTGCCTCGCCTTTTGGATGCAGGTTATGAGGTTCATGCCATTAGCCGCACTTCCGGTGGAATTGCTATAGACACAACTGACAAAAAGATGTTGTGGCATCAAGCGGATATTAGCCATCCGGAGCAGTTGCCCCGAGTCAATGCGCAGATACTCATTCATCTTGCCCCCCTGTGGTTATTGCCGTCGTTACTGCCAGTCGTGAACTCGCTACAGATTAAGCGGGTTATTGGCTTTGGTTCAACCAGCCTGTTTAGCAAGGCTAACTCTGCCGATGCCGGCGAACGACAATTTGTCGCGCGCTTTGCTGCGGTGGAAGAGGCTATCAGCCGTTTTTGTGAACCATCGCACATAAACTGGACAGTATTTCGTCCGACGTTGGTCTATGATTGTGTTCGTGATAAAAATATTACGTTCATTGCGCGTTTCATTCAGCGCTTTGGGTTTTTTCCATTGCTGGGAAAAGCCACAGGATTACGCCAGCCGGTTTATGCCGATGATCTCGCGGCAGCGTGCTTAATGGTGCTCAACCAGCCAGCCACGTTCGATAAAGCATATAATGTGAGCGGCGGTGAGACACTCAGCTATCGTCAAATGGTCGAGCGAATTTTTAATTCACTCGACAAGCCTGCACGTTTTCTGATCCTCCCGGCGTGGCTATTTCGTTGGGCAATACGCGTCATGATGTTGCTTCCTGGTAAACGGCTGATGACTCCGGAGATGGCAACCCGGATGAATGTTGATCTGTGTTTCGACCACGCTGATGCAACGCGTGATTTTGGATTTTCACCAAGGCTGTTTTTGCCCCGCTGGCGAGATCCGCAAAAATAAGTCGCGCTCGTCTAGCAGTCCGCACGGATGGCGTCTGGCAAGTATCGGATGGCAATGACATGGCGCGGCTTAACAGGAATTGCGGAATAGACAGTTCCAGACCTTGTGCCT
>JBDTWQ010000193.1:0-2892 GCA_040006595.1 Nitrosospira sp. | reverse complement strand
AATCCAGCGGCAGCTTGCCTTCGCTCATCAAACGGCGGTCGGCGATAATCTTTTCTACCCGCGGATGCAATTTGAATTTGGCGGGAATATCGGTCAGGCATTCCGCCAGATTCCGTAATTCCGCTACCGGCAGCCCGGTCTTAACCTTTACATCCCATTTTCGGTCCTTGAGAAAGGGAGTCCAATCCACTGCATCCGGCGATTTGTAACCATAAAGGATCGTTTTATTGGGATTGCGGCCCGCGTCCATATCATCGCGGTAGGCCTTGGCCATCAACTCAGCCTCACCGGCACTGATGACCCCCTCCGTTTCCAATTTGTTCGCATAGAGCTTGCGCGTACCTGGATGATTAGCAATGATCTTGTACATCAGTGGCTGTGTCACCATGGGCTCGTCTTGTTCATTGTGGCCGAGAGTGCGGAAACAAACCATGTCGATTACCACATCCTTGTGAAATTTCATCCGGAAATCGAGCGCGATTTCGGTCACCATCACGACTGCTTCGGGATCGTCACCATTGACATGGAAAATCGGTGCCTCAATCATTTTCGACACGTCGGTACAATAAAGCGTGGAACGGGCGTCCCGCGGATCCGAAGTTGTAAAACCGATCTGGTTGTTGATAATGATATGCACCGTGCCGCCGGTACCATAACCACGTGTTTGCGACAAATTCAGCGTCTCCATCACGACACCTTGGGCGGAATATGCGGCATCACCATGCAACAGCACAGGCAAAACCAGATTGCCATCCCTGTCCTGAGCGCGGTGTTGGCGGGCGCGTACCGAGCCTTCCACTACCGGATCCACGATTTCCAGATGTGAAGGGTTGAATGCCAGCGTCAGGCGCATGACTCCGCCGGGCGTAGATACGGCAGAGGAAAAACCCTGATGATATTTGACGTCACCTTCGGTGAGTTCCTGAGGGTGCTTGCCTTCGAATTCCTGGAACAGATCGGCGGGCGTTTTTCCCAAGGTGTTGACCAGCACATTAAGCCGTGCACGGTGAGCCATGCCGATGACCATTTGCTGTACGCCCATCTGGCCGGCACGTTGCAGCAGGTTGTCCAATAGCGGAATCAGGCTTTCACCGCCTTCGCCAGAGAAGCGTTTCTGTCCGACATAGCGTGTATGCAGGTATTTCTCCAACCCTTCCGCCGCATTGAGACGCTCCAGGATATGGCGCTTGTATTCGGCTGAGAAATTGGGTTGGGAGCGCGGACCCTCGATGCGATTTTGTATCCATCGTTTTTGCTCGGTGTCGGCAATGTACATATACTCGACGCCGATACTGCCGCAGTAAGTTTGCAGTAATATCTGCATAATTTCCCGCAACGATGCACGGGCCGGGCCAATCAATGAGCCGGTGCCAAAAACTGTGTCGAAGTCTGATTCGGTCAATCCGTAATGGCCAGGATTGAGTTCAGGAATGTACGGCTTTTCCTGGTGTTTGAGAGGGTCGAGATCGGCATGGCGTACGCCGAGAAAACGATAGGCATTGATTAACTGCAGCGCCGATATCTGCTTGCGCTCCGTTGTGAGGTCGCCCATTTCCGACGCAGCTTCACGGGCGGTATCCTCGTCGTCGCGGCGACGATGCTCTTTTGACAGACGAATTAAGGATTCGATTACCGGGCGGTGCGGTACATCGCGAAGGACTTGTCCTTGCACCGGTTGCAATCTATCAAAATATTCACGCCATTGAACTGGAACCGATGCGGGATTCTGCAGGTACTCTTCGTAAAGCCCTTCAATGAAGGGCGCATTTGCGCCGAACAACAAAGAGTCCTCGAGCAACTGCTTCATCATAGCCAAAAACCTCGCTATTTGGCAAAGCCGGATTATTTGCGTAATGCAATTGGCACTACATCCCGGGTGACAGCACCTGTATAAAGCTGGCGTGGGCGTCCTATCTTGTATTCCGGATCGGAAATCATCTCGCTCCACTGCGCAATCCAGCCCACCGTGCGAGCCATGGTGAATATGGCGGTGAACATGGAAACCGGAATCCCCAGAGCACGTTGGACGATGCCGGAGTAGAAGTCAACATTGGGATAGAGTTTCTTGGAGATGAAGTATTCGTCTTCCAGTGCGATTTTTTCCAGTTTCAGCGCCAGCTTGAATAAACGGTCGTCATGCAACCCCAGTTCGCTCAGTACTTCGTGACAGGTTTCGCGCATCAATTTTGCACGGGGATCAAAATTCTTGTATACCCGGTGGCCGAAGCCCACTAGTCTGAAACTGTCGTTTTTGTCTTTGGCACGGTCGATAAATTCGCCGATACGCGAGTCATCGCCAATTTCCTCCAGCATGTTCAGACATGCTTCGTTTGCCCCGCCATGCGCGGGCCCCCACAAACAGGCGATACCTGCAGAAATGCAGGCGAATGGATTTGCGCCGCTGGAACCAGCGAGGCGCACGGTAGACGTGGAAGCGTTCTGCTCGTGGTCCGCATGGAGGATCAGGATGCGATCCAGCGCCCGCGCCAATACCGGGTTTGGTTTGTATTCCTCGGCGGGAGTGGCGAACATCATGTGCATGAAATTTTCCGCATAGCTAAGATTATTGCGCGGATAGATAAAAGGCTGACCGATATTGTATTTATAGGTCATTGCCGTAATGGTTGGTAATTTCGCTACCAGCCGAAAGGCTGACAGCTCACGGTGCGAGGCATCGGAAATGTCCATCGCATCGTGATAAAACGCTGATAATGCACCGACCACCCCCACCATCACTGCCATGGGATGAGCGTCGCGGCGAAAACCGGTGAAGAACCGCGCCAGTTGCTCATGCACCATCGTATGTTCTTTGATGGTCTTATCGAATGAGGCCTTTTGATTTCTGGTGGGCAATTCCCCATTCATCAGCAAATAACACACTTCCATGAAATC
>JBDTWQ010000192.1:0-13146 GCA_040006595.1 Nitrosospira sp. | reverse complement strand
GAACGTATTCAAAATTCCCTATCCCTAAGTAGATCGTCGCAGTTCGTTATTGATACCAGCGCAGCTAAAAAAGGAATTGAGCTCGGTCGCCACGCCCGGCAACTCGCACGTATTTTGCGTGTGCGCGAATTTATGGTATTTCCGCTACAATTACGCGAATGAATTCCACTAACGCAACAGTGGCGTTAAATAACGGCACAAATGACGCAGATGAGATGAGCGGTAACATTTTCCTCGTGGGCATGATGGGCGCGGGGAAAACTACTGTTGGTAAATTTCTGGCCAACTTCCTGAACAAAACGTTTTTTGACTCAGATCGTGAAATCCAGAAACGAACCGGAGTCAGTATCCCGGTAATTTTTGAAATTGAAGGAGAGGCTGGCTTTCGCAAGCGCGAAACAGAAATGTTATGGGAACTGATGAAAATCGAAAACATCGTGCTTGCCACGGGAGGTGGCGCAGTGCTGAGCATCGAAAATCGCGAGATGTTAATGCGCAATGGCATAGTAATCTATCTGCGAGCGACAGTTGATGATTTGTGGCGGCGCACCCGGCAAGACAAAAATCGCCCATTGCTTCAAACTTCGGATCCTCGCAGGAAATTGACTGAGCTTTATGCTCAACGTGACCCGCTTTACCGGGAGACGGCGCATATCGTTGTTGAGAGCGGAAAACGGAGCGCTCGTCATCTCGCTCAATTGTTAGCACAACAACTAGCCTGCTCTGAATTAAGAATGGATGAAAAGCAGATTAGCCACAGCGAATGACGTGCGCAAATCCTATTTTTATGCATTACAAATTGACGCTGATAGACCCTTGCTCGCTATCATTACGTGTACGTGTTCGGTTGTCGTGAGTGACTATTTCTGGCAACTATTGTCCTACTCGTCCATTGGTGCCTGACCTGGAAACAAAACGTCGGTAAAACCGAAGGTACGAAAATTCGTGATGCGCATAGGGTAGAGGATACCTTGCAGATGGTCGCATTCGTGTTGCACGACGCGGGCGTGGAATCCCTCCACACTGCGGTCTATAGGCCTGCCGTACTGATCCGAACCCCGATAGCGCAGTCTGGTAAAGCGCGGCACCATCCCGCGCAGACCGGGAACACTGAGGCAGCCTTCCCAATCCTGTTCGATTTCTTCTGTGAGGGGTACCAACTCTGGATTCACCAGCACTGTGTATGGCACTTCCTCCGCATCGGGATAGCGTGGATTACGCTTCACACCAAATATCATGACTTGAAGGCCGACCCCAATCTGGGGTGCAGCCAATCCCGCGCCATTCAGCGCTTCCATGGTTTCGTGCATGTCCTGAATCAAGGCATCAAGCTCGGGTGTGCTGAATTTATTCACCTTCTGAGCCACTTCCAGCAAGCGAGGATCGCCCATTTTCAA
This sequence comes from Nitrosospira sp., assembly GCA_040006595.1. GTDB lineage: Bacteria > Pseudomonadota > Gammaproteobacteria > Burkholderiales > Nitrosomonadaceae > Nitrosospira. The sequence goes on along the minus strand of JBDTWQ010000192.1, from coordinate 11,749 downwards.
TACTGGTTTAATCGCCATTTAGTTCCACCACGCGTTCGAGAATATTTCTGACACTCACCATCGCTTTTTCTAAAACAGCATGAGCATCTTCCAACTTTATGGCATGGGCGCTCGTTTGGCGGCCGGCAGCATAGTTCGCTACCACCGCAATGGTCGCATAGCATAGGCCCAGTTCTTTAGCCAGTGCTGCTTCCGGCATACCTGTCATACCCACCATATCAGCCCCGTCCCGCTCCAGCCGGTTGATTTCCGCCGCAGTTTCCAGCCGCGGCCCTTGGGTAGCACCATAGACACCACCATCAATTACTTTTTCATTCGCCCATTTGGCTGCTTCCAGCAGGCATTTACGCGTTATCTGGCAATACGGTTCGGTAAAATCAATATGGGTAACCGGTTTGTCTATGCCTTCGTAATAAGTATACTGGCGGCCATGAGTGTAATCAATAATCTGATCAGGAATGACAGGCATGCCGGGGGTAAAATCGGCGCGAATCCCGCCCACTGACGCAACTGCTATCACGCGTGACAGGTTCAATGAGTGCAGCGCCCACAGGTTGGCGCGATAGTTGACCGCATGTGGCGGAATAGTGTGGCCATAGCCGTGGCGCGCAAGGAACACAACCTTATTGTCACCGATTTTGCCAAAAGTCAGCGGGCCGGACGGCTCGCCATAAGGTGTTCTCATGATCTGCCGATGTGATATTTCAAGACAGGCGAGTTTGGCCATACCAGTACCGCCAATGATTGCAAGCATATTTGCAGGAATGTAAATGAGTTCAGAGAGAATACAGGTTATTGAAAGAACGTCAGTCTTAGGGCGTTTCCTAAAATCTCAGGTTTGCGAATACACCTTGCGCCGACTACTCTTTTATTTCTTGTAATCGTGCATCTCTCATAGAACTTTGAATTTCAGAGCCCTGTTTAGCGCATCTGTATAAGTTAGAAGTTCTAAGCAGAGGCGCAAGAGAAATTTTAGCGCACCCATACATTAGATATGCAAACGATAGAATTTCTTGAGTAATGACGTATCGCGATAAATTGGATCTCTTATAGGAGAGCCCTTTAATCTTTCAATGCGTATATCGCCGGTAAATTCCGCCACGCGCCATGTATATCCATTCCAAAACCAAACGCATAACGGTTCGGCAACACGACACCAACAAAATCCGCGCTGATTGGCTTAGGCCGGCCAATATCCTTTTCGGCAAAAACCGCGCTGTAAAACGCTGCCGCACCGTGGCTCATGACCCGTTCGCGAATCGCAGCAAGCGTAATCCCTTCGTCAAGGACATCATCCAGCACTAGCACTACCCTGCCCTGCACGTTTTCCTGAGGGACCACTTTCCAATTGATCTCGCCACCGTGAATCTCGTTATCGTAGCGACTGACATGGAGATAATCGAAACTAAGCGGAAATTCCAATAGTGGCAACAATTGCCCGGTAAATACTACTGCCCCACCCATTACGCACAATACCAATGGATACTCGTCCGACAGCTTCATAGTAATATCCGCTGCCATACGTTTGACAGTCTGTGATACTACGGTAGCAGAAAATATCCGCTCTGCTGCCCCGAGTATTTCCTTCGCCTCTTCGGAAGAAAGCATCAATATAGGCGGTTAGAAAATATATACAAAAGAAATTTCAACCTAAATCGGCAGTTGGACAGTTAGAGCATACGATTTTTGAGGTGCGGGGCAAGGCGCAACAACGCAACCATGTTCCGCTAAAACCGTACAATCCGCTCCGTGGTGAGCTCTCCAAAAAGATTAAGATCAATGGATGCAAAAAGTCTTCATGGATCATATCACTAAACTGAGAGATGAGAGGTCAACCGCCAGATTTGGGTTCAATGAGCCGTTAATCAGAACGGGTGCGGTAACCTTGAGCATCCAAGTAGTCGGCAAACTCCTTACTCACTTCAGGATGTTCAAGCGCGAGCGCAACGGTGGCCTTGAGATAGCCTATCTTGGTTCCGCAATCGTAACGTATTCCAGAAAATTCATACGCCAACGCCCGCTCTTCCTGCAACAGCGAGGCGATACCGTCCGTAAGCTGGATTTCCCCACCCGCGCCTGGCGTGACTCTTTCCAAATGCTCAAAAATTTTGGGAGTGAGGATGTAGCGGCCTACCACGCCCAAGGTTGAAGGCGCGTTCTCGGGTTGAGGTTTTTCCACGATACCTGTTATGGGGTGCAATCCTTTCATTCCCGGCCCGCACTTCACAATGCCATAATTTACCGTATCTGCCGGCTGGACATTCTGTACGGCCAGTATCGAACAGCCGTTTTGTTCATATACCCCCGTCATCTGCCGCATGATCGGTTCGTCACCAACGAGCAAATCGTCTGCCAGCAGCACAGCAAACGGTTCGTTGCCCACCGCGGGACGTGCGCATAATACGGCATGGCCCAATCCTAAGGCTTCCGACTGCCGTATATAGATACAGGAAATGTTTTTTGGCAAAATGCTTCGCAGCATTTCCAGCGTATCGCTTTTGCCCCGTGCTTCCAACTCCGCTTCCATTTCGTACGCTTTATCGAAGTGATCTTCGATGGCACGCTTGTTGCGCCCAGTAATGAAAATCATTTCAGTGATGCCCGCAGTAATGGCCTCTTCTACGGCATACTGAATAAGCGGCTTATCCACAATCGGCATCATTTCCTTGGGACTGGCCTTGGTAGCGGGCAGAAAACGGGTTCCCATACCTGCCACGGGAAAAACGGCTTTAGTTATTTTTGGCATGAACGTACTCGATTAAGGGTTCAGGGAAATTGGACGTAAACCAGCCTGCGAATCCTGCAATAATTGTAACAGTCCTTCCTCGTCGAGGATGGCTATTCCCAACTCAAGGGCCTTGTCGAACTTACTGCCAGGATCAGCACCGGTCACTACATAATCAGTTTTTTTCGAAACGCTCCCCACTACTTTTCCTCCAAGGGCTTCGATTTTCTCCTTGGCATCGTCCCGAGCCAGATTAGGCAGGGTTCCTGTCAACACGAACGTTTTGCCGCCGAGTTTACCGACGCTTAAACTGGCCGTTTGGCCAGAGCTGGGCTGTGCCTGATATACGCCTGCGCCTTCTTCTTCCCATCGTACTCCACCCGCCCGTAATTGCTCAATCACTTCGAGATTGTGCCGCTCAGCAAAAAAATCGATAATGCTCTCGGCCACGACAGGGCCGATATCGGGCACTTGCTGCAAACCTTCTGCATCCGCCATTATCAATCGATCGAGATTGCCGAAATACCGCGCCAGATCTTTGGCAGTTGTCTCGCCCACATTGCGGATACCCAGCGAATAAATGAATCGAGCCAGCGTGGTGCTTTTACTTTTTTCGATAGCGTTTATCACGTTACCCGCAGATTTTTCCGCCATGCGCCCCAGAGTGGCGAGTGCAGCTATGCCTAGTTTGTAAAGATCCGCCGGCGTTCTGATAATGGCATTATCCACCAGTTGCTCCACCAGTTTGTCTCCCACGCCGTCGATATTCATGGCACGGCGCGAGGCAAAATGCAGAATCGCCTGCTTCCGTTGCGCCGGACAGAATAATCCGCCGGTACAGCGCGTCACCGCCTCACCAGGCAAACGCACTGCCCTTGCGCCACACACCGGGCAGTGGTCAGGCATGATGAATGGCCTGGCATCAGGTAATCGCTTCTCCTTCTCTACAGCCACCACTTCGGGGATCACGTCGCCCGCCCGCCGCACGATTACGCTGTCACCAATCATCACGTCCTTGCGCCTGATTTCATCCTCGTTATGCAGCGTTGCATTCGTCACAGTAACGCCGCCCACAAATACCGGCTTCAATCGTGCAACAGGCGTCAAGGTACCGGTTCTACCTACCTGTATATCGATTCCCCGCAATTCGGTTACAGCTTCCTGCGCCGGAAATTTGTGCGCTACGGCAAATCGGGGAGCGCGGGAAACAAAACCGAGCTTTCCCTGCTGCAGCAGATCATTAACTTTATATACAGTGCCATCAATGTCGTAAAACAAACATTCTCGCACCGCGCGTATCTCGCAGTAGTATTTCAGCAGTGCTGCTGCACCGCTCACAACATTGCGTTCGCGCGCAACCGGAAAACGCAACGACGCAAGATAATCCATCACACGACTTTGTTTGTCGCGAGGCACGTTTCCGTCTTCGCAAGCACCGATCCCATATGCAAAGAATGTAAGCCTGCGCGTAGCGGTAATGCCAGGATCAAGCTGACGTAGCGATCCGGCCGCAGCATTGCGGGGATTTATAAACTCCCTTTCATTTTTTTCACGCTGCTGCCGATTAAGCTGCTTGAAATCCGCTTTCAGCATCAATACCTCACCCCGTACCTCCAGCAGGGCAGGTGGCCCATCAATGTTCAGGCCGGCATGCAGATGCAAAGGAATAGATTTGACGGTGCGTAAATTCAAGGTGACATCTTCGCCGATGTAACCATCCCCTCGGGTCGCGCCGCTCACGAATACGCCATTCTCGTAACGGAGACTTACCGCAAGACCGTCAAATTTTGGCTCCACCACATATTCCACGCAATCCACCCCCAGCGTCTGGCGCACACGCCGGTCGAATGCTTCCACCTCTGCTGCCTCAAACGCATTGCCAAGGGAGAGCATTGGAGTGCGATGAATAATCTGTGAAAATGCTGTGAGCGGTACCGCGCCTATACGCTGGGTAGGAGAATCAGGCGTAATGATCTGGGGATAGTGTTGTTCAAGCGCTTCCAATTCGCGAAACAGTTTATCGAACTCAGCGTCTGAAATAATCGGCTCATTTAATCCATGATAACGGGAATTGTGCAACTCTATAGCATCGCGCAGCTTCTGTGCTTGACGCAAAATGTCATCCGGGATACTCATTCACGCAAATAGTCTCAGTGCAATCTCCCCACCGGCAGGGATATTGCGGGCCAGCATCATAGATTGAATGGCGATCAGCTGTCGCTTGATTTTGCCGATGCCGCTATCGCTCAGGGGAGCATGATTATCATCCACCATGACGCCACCCAAGGTATCGGAAAGACTTCTGGCGACATGCGTCATCTCGCCGAAAACTTTTTCGCCGTTTGCCACGCGGGGTACGTCAAGCAGAAAAGTAATGCCGTGCGTAGTGAGCGTTCGCATGCTGTCGGGAAGAAATGGAGAGGATTCATGGTTGTTGAGGGAAAACAATACATTGTTGTTTTTATCTCGATAAGTGAAGACACCTTCTGTCCCAAGTCTTAAACCTGATGCTTCCGCTAAAACCCGGATCTTGGCACCGGTGAATACGCTATTATCCCTGCTGATAATGTTGATACCTATCATGACGTCCACTTCTGCACAGAATTGATCAAGCGATAGCGCCTGCGCATATGCTTGCCGGACATCGGGACAGTCCGCAACCGCATTCACATGCGCCGCGAAGTTTTGCACCACGTCGCTAAACTCGGACAGGCTTACTTCGCTCACCGGACCGGCACGATCGGCAAGTTGCAGGCAGCCCTTCAAGTTAATATAGCCACCCTTACCCATAGTCTCTATTGTAATTTCCTCCCAGAATGGGTCTGTATCTCTTTGCCCGAGCCATCGTACCGGCTTGCTGAAATCGAATTTCCGCTGCAATACCTCTGTCAGATGCGAATCCGTAATCAATGTTGCAGCACGGATGTTAATTACATAATCCACCATGTCCACGACGCTGCCGTCATTGACTGGCGCCTGCTCAACCGAGGCGACCAGCGCAGGCATCGTGGCGATCGATTGCAGATTTGGCTGGGCAATTTCGGCCGGTTCGGTTGACTCTGCACTTGGCTCTATCTGAAGTTCCTGAAATATCTCCTGCTCCTGCAATATTTCTTTGCCGAGTTGCGGTTCGATCCGCTCATCTTCCGCGACAGGCTTGTCTGTTCTCAACAGCACATCTTCATGTTTACGTGCAAATGCTTCTTCCGCGCCACGTCGGTAGCGCCGCTGTTGCATCCAGTTAAAGAAAATAACACCAATAACCACGACGAAACCTATGGCGATCAGGCTGATTTGCAATTCACTCATGTTTACCATGCCGGTCAGGTCACCATGGCCGCATCACTCAATCTGATAGCCTCGTCGATTTCCACTGCAACCACGCGCGAGACGCCCTGTTCCTGCATGGTGACACCTATCAGTTGCTGCGCCATTTCCATAGTAATTTTATTGTGACTGATGAATACGAACTGGGTGTGGCGCGACATTTTCTTCACTAGATTGCAGAAACGTTCAGTATTACTGTCGTCGAGCGGAGCATCCACCTCATCCAGCAGGCAGAACGGTGCCGGGTTAAGCTGAAACAGTGAGAATATCAGTGCCAGGGCGGTCAGCGCTTTTTCGCCGCCCGACAGCAAATGGATGGAACTATTCTTTTTACCCGGCGGCTGCGCAAAAATTTGTATGCCCGAATCAAGAATCTCTTCGCCCCTCAATATCAGTTTCGCTTGTCCACCGCCGAATATAGTAGGAAACATTTCATTCAAATGGCCGTTGACCTTGTCGACAGTCTCCAGCAGACGTTCGCGCGTTTCGCGGTCTATCCGTCGAATTGCATTTTCCAGGGTCTCCACCGCTTCCTGTAAATCCTGCGATTGTGAATCGAGATATGTCTTGCGTGCCTGGGAAGATTGCAATTCCTCCAACGCGCCAAGATGAACCGCTCCCAAGGCGGCTATTTCGATATTGAGGCGATTGATATCAGCCTGCAATGCAGAAGGGCGCGTTTTTCCAAGAGCTCGCATCAATTCGTCCTCGTCGGCCCCCGCTTCTTTTAATTGCTCGCCAAACTGATTCTCGGTGATTCTTGCTTCCTGTTCCTTGAGACGTGCCTGGTTAATGGATTCTCGCAATGGATGCAACTTTTGTTCGGAAGTCATGCGCTCCTGCTCTATTTCGCGCAAATCACCGGCCGCGTCTTCTAAGGAATTACGTACCGCTGCCAGCCTCTGTTCCCGCTGTTCACGCAGCGACAGCCCTTCCTGGAGACGACTGTTCAGTGAGCATTCATCAAAACAGCCTTGATCAGATTGCAATTTTTGCAGATTGACTGTGAGTTCAACAACATTCTCATTGATGATATGGACAGAATTCTCCATCTCGGCGATTTTGTTCTGACAGGTTTTTTCGTGGAACGCTGCTTCCTGCATTTCCCTCGTCGCGTTCTGCGCAAGTTGACGCTGGGCGTGGAGAAACTGTTCCGCTACCTCACTCGCCAGTTTTTCCCTCTGCACCTGTTCCTGCAAGACCTTAATTTGAACCTGATATTCCATCAGCTTTGTTTCAGCGTCCCGCTTCCGGGCAGTTTCCGCCACTGCCTGGTGCCCGATTTCCATCAGCTCGCCATCAATCTGGCTGCGGCGCTGGTTCGCGCGCTCGGCTAACTGAGTAAGCTTCAACACCTGGATTTGCGCATCATGTTGCTGTTGCTGGAGTTGTCCAGTGTCATAACGCAAGCGTGATACGGATGATTCCAGGTCGCGGCAATATTCTTCCGCTGTCTCCAGGGCGGATTTCTCGACCGAGAGGCTAACCCTCAGTGCATCCGTTTCGATTTTAATCTGGGCCATCTCCCGTTGCCGCGCCAGCACCCCATGCAATTGTGTATCAGGTGCATAATAAGTAAGACTGTGATGTGTAAAAATATGGCCTTCACGAGTCACCAACATCTCACCGGAAGAAAGTTTCGTTCTATGTACGAACCCGTCCCGCAAACCCTCGACCACAAATATTCCACTCAGCCATTCGTCCAGCACAGATTTTATTCCTGCGTTGTCGCAAGTCAGATACCCGTGCAAAGGTATCCAGCCGTCTCTGCCCTCCGCAGTATCTTTTGCCTGCTCGCCCCGCGCCGATAATCTCGCGGACTCAAACAATACCCATTTTCCGGGAGGCGAATCATCCACCCAATCATGGGCCAAATCCAATTGCTCAAGTTGAGCGCTGTTAAGACGCTCGCGTAGCACTGCTTCAAGCGCGTCTTCCCATCCCTTTTCAATCTGGATGCTTTGCCACAAACGCGGTAACGTGTCCAGTTTGTATTTAACGAGCCACGCACTCAGTCCTTGGCTGCCTTCGAGTCGATGCTGCAAGCGCTGCAAGGCGCTGAACCGGGCTTCCGCTTCAATAATCTGTTGCGCCAGCGCCTGCGCTTTGCGCGCAAACTCACGTTTGACTTCTTCCGCGTCCAGCAGCAGGTTCTCAGTTTGTGCAAGCACATCCTGCTTTTGTTTTAGGTCAGCGGCGGTACTTTCTGTCTTCCGGCGCAAATGGGATAACTCTTCAATATTTGGTTGGATCATTGCATCCCGCTCCGCCAGCAGCCGCACGCGGCGCGATTCAAGTTGCTGGAAGGTTTTTTCGGCATAAGCACGATGACTTCCTTCCAATTGCCCAGCCTGCTCAATCAGCAGAAGGCTGCGGTGTGTTTCAGCTAATTTTCCCTGGCACATGCGAAAAGAGGAGTCGGCCACCGGTAATTTCTCATTTTCCATCTCGGCTTTTTGCTTACCGAGCTCGCGAGCCAACTGTGCGTGTTCGAACTCACCGCGCCAATGATTCAAGCTGTCACCCGCATCTTTCACCTGCTTTTCGTGGTGCTCCAGTTGATTCCTCACCGCCGCAATTTGTTGCCCCATCCGCTGGTGGTTCTCGCGCAAGTGTTGGATCTGCTGTTCGATATGCGCTACTTCAGCGTTGGCAGCATAAAGCTCACCCTGCGCCTGATGCAGACTATCGCCAATGACGTAATGCTGAGCACGCTTATCTTCCAGGCGCTTTTCTGCATAGCGAAGGTTCGCGGTTTCGAATTCGAGGGTCGTTTGCAACGACTGGAACTCTTTTTCTGCATTGGAACGCTGCAACGCAGCTTCCTGTTTGCGAGCCCACCAAAAAAGATTCTGAGCCATGTGCAACTGGGCTTTCATATCTTTGAACCGGCTGGCAACCTTGGACTGTTCTTCCAAATGCAGTAACTGCTTTTTCAGTTCCTGGCAAATATCGCTCACGCGCAAAAGGTTTTCGCGCGTATCGCCCAGACGCAATTCGGTCTCGCGGCGGCGCTCGCGGTATTTGGAAATTCCGGCGGCCTCCTCCAGAAATACACGCAACTCCTCAGGCTTTGCCTCAATGATGCGAGAGATCATGCCCTGCTCGATTATGGCGTAGCCGCGCCCGCCTATGCCGGTACCGAGAAAAATATCGGCAATATCACGGCGGCGCACATGAATATTATTGATGTGGTAGGTTGATTCGCCGTCCCGCTGCAATATCCGCTTGATGCAAATCTCCGCATAGCTCGACCACTGCCCTGCCGCCTTACCGAGATGATTGTCAAATATTAACTCTACACTGGCGCGTCCAACCGGTTTACGATTGGCGGAACCGTTGAAAATCACGTCTTGCATGGATTCGCCGCGTAACGCGGACGCCCGCGATTCCCCCAAGACCCAGCGCACCGCATCGATCACATTGGATTTGCCGCAGCCATTGGGGCCCACCACCCCGACCAGATCACCGGGAACAGAAATTTCAGTGGGATCAACAAAGGACTTGAAACCGGCTAGTTTGATATTGGAGAGACGCAATTTATCGTTCGCAACCAGTTATAATTATGCAGCCCCGAAGAGACAATCTTGAAATCATCCTGAAAGATGAACCTGGGGCAGTCCATTCTAACCGATTTGACCGAGATAAGAGAATGCCCAGTAGCCCCGCGAAAAAACTGGAAGTCTTCCCGAACCCGACACCGGGGCGGGACTATCATATTCACATGGAGATTCCTGAGTTTACCTGCCTGTGTCCAAAAACCGGGCAACCGGATTTCGCAACCTTGGTCCTCGATTACGTCCCAGACAAAAAATGCGTCGAGCTGAAGAGCCTCAAGCTATATATCTGGTCTTACCGTAACGAAGGCGCGTTCCACGAGGCCGTTACCAACCACATTGTTGATGACTTGGTTAGCGTCTTGAAGCCGAGATACCTTCGCCTCACCGCAAGGTTTTTCGTGCGTGGGGGAATCTTCACCAATGTTGTCGTGGACCATCGCAAATCAGGATGGAAACCCTTACCGGTAGTGGAACTGGGAAGATTTGAAGGCCAATCTACAATGCGAGGATGACTTTTGTTATAGCCACGACAACTTGGATTGTTTAGTTCTATTTTTAGCTGAGAACTTGCTTCGCTCTCGCTGATTTTTTAACAATCAATTCACACGACATTCATAAGTACAAATCTACAGGATGCTCATGTCAATAGCCGGAAGCCCACGAATACAACGATCTGCGTTAGCCTTAACTGTCAGCCTGGCGTTGATAACTGCAAATTTCGCCGCTAGCGCAACTGAACCTGCTACTCGACCAATTTCTCAACCCATGCCGGAAGAAGCACATGCGGCATCCGATAACATTTCTATCACGGAAAGCGGAGCGGTAGCATCCATCGCAGAAAACGAAGTGGTAATACCTATAACGGAAAAAGACACCTCCGCCGCTGACATATCTGTGCCTCCAGGCGATCTATGGGAACGCATACGCAACGGCTTTGCCATGGCTGAAATGGATAGCAAGGAAGTACGCAACAGCGAGAATTTTTACGCCAACCGCCCCGAATATGTAAAACGCATTATCGAACGCAGTAAACGCTACCTGTTCCATATTGTAGAGGAGGTTGAGCGCCGCCGCATGCCCGCCGAGATCGCGCTGCTGCCGATTATTGAAAGCGCCTTCAATCCCCGTGCGTACTCTACCAGCCATGCCTCCGGCATTTGGCAGTTCATTCCATCCACCGGCAAGGACTATGGCTTAAAACAGAACTGGTGGCATGATGACCGGCGGGATATTGTTGCTGCCACTAGCGCCGCGCTGGATTATTTACAAAACCTGTATAACATGTTTGGCGATTGGGAGTTGGTGCTGGCTTCGTATAACTGGGGCGAGGGCGCGGTGGGGCGTTCGCTTATAAAGAACCGTAACAATGGACTGCCGGCTGATTTTCGCAATATCAGTCTGCCGCCCGAAACCCAGAACTATGTTCCCAAGTTGATCGCAATAAAAAATATCATCTCTAATCCGGCTGCCTTCGGTGTTGAGCTCGAATCCGTACCCAACCAGCCTTATTTCGAGACAGTCGCAACAACTCGGCATATAGATGTAAAACTGGCAGCAAAACTCGCAGACATTTCCGTGGATGAATTCAACGCGCTCAATCCAGCCCATAATCGACCCGTCATCAATGTCAACGGATCTCGCACCCTGCTGTTCCCCGTGGATAAGGCAGAAACTTTTACAGCGAATCTGAAAAATCACGATAAGCCGCTGGTGTCGTGGCAAGCTTACCAGGCAAAAAAAGGGGAGACCGCCGAAAAAATTTCAGCCCGGTATGGCATCAGTGTGCGGCAACTCAAAGAAGTCAACGATATTTACGGGCTCAGCAGGATAATGCCGGGGCAGACTTTGCTGGTACCGCTTAACGGAAGTACCGATGGTGCAGATATTTCAATTCTGAATAATAAACCTGCCGAACCGAGATTGCCCGAACGCAGCTTCGTCTATGCTGTCAGAAGTGGAGAAGCGCTGGCCGGCATCGCCTTGCGTCACGGTATTAGCGTAACGCAAATCAAGTTATGGAATCGCGGCGTCGACCGCCTTCTTATCGGCCAGAAACTGATACTCAAGCATAGTTCATTTGGCAAAACACCCCTCATTTCCTCAGAAAACCGCTCGGACCCGCTAAAGAAGCGTATGT
>JBDTWQ010000191.1:0-4325 GCA_040006595.1 Nitrosospira sp. | reverse complement strand
CACCTCAATCGTTATCAGTCATATGGCCAAGGCGTTTTATTGCTCCTGACAAGAGCAGAAGTCGGTAAAATTGCCCGGCAAAGGAATCAGGCCTGGGAATATTCCGCGGTTGATGTGGGGTAAACATATTGTGTAAATAATAACCTGAAAAAACCTGAATCGATCCCTGTCGCTTGAAACCTACTTTTTAACCCAAACGCTCTTGAGAAATATCATGAATTTTCTGAGAAGATCCTATTTTTTTCTGTTGCTCTGTTTTTCCACTTCTATTGCGGAGGCAAGTGCGATTAACAGTCTCAAGACTTTCATTCAGGATACACGTACCGTGCGCGCGGTATTTTTACAGACTGTTCTCGATAAAAATGCACGGGTGGTACAAAAAGGGGGCGGTACCATGCAATTTGAGCGCCCAGGCAAATTTCGATGGGTATACGAAAAACCCTACGAGCAATTGATTGTCGGAGACGGCACCAGGATATGGTTTTACGACCGGGATCTTAATCAAGTAACTGAACGCAAGCTGGATCTTGCTATCGGCAGCAGCCCCGCTGCGTTGCTCGCGGGCAGTAACGGTATCGAGACCAGTTTTGATCTGACCGAAATTGGCCTGCAGGGAGATACGGAATGGCTCGAAGCAAAACCCAAAGCCAAGGAAGGTACTTTTGAATGGGTACGCTTGGGTTTTACCCGGGAAGGGGTGCTGAAAGCAATGGAATTGCACGATAACTTTGGTCAGACTACGGTACTTACATTTTCCCGGCTGGAACAAAACCCCAAACTCGCCCCAGAGTTGTTTAAATTCAATCCCCCGGAAGGGGCGGACGTGATCAGTGACTGACTTGTTTGAAAAACGCGAACCTGCCGCACCACTCGCGGAACGGTTACGCCCTCAAGAACTGAAAGATGTTGTAGGTCAATCACATCTGCTCGGAGCGGGTAGGCCATTGCGTCTTGCGTTTGAATCCGGCAAGCCTCACTCGATGATACTCTGGGGGCCGCCTGGCACTGGCAAAACTACTTTGGCGCGGCTTATGGCGCTGGCATTTGATGCCGAATTCATCGCGCTGTCTGCGGTGTTGTCAGGGGTCAAGGACATCCGCGAAGCGGTAGAACGGGCGTGGACCGTGTTGCAGCAGTCGGGTCGCCACACCATTCTATTCGTGGATGAGGTGCATCGCTTCAATAAATCCCAGCAGGATGCATTCCTGCCTTATGTCGAACAAGGGTTGGTGACATTCATCGGTGCCACCACCCAGAATCCTTCGTTTGAGGTCAACAGCGCACTATTGTCGCGTGCGCAGGTTTATGTGCTCACTGCGTTGTCCGAGGACGAGCTCCTTATATTATTCGAGCGTGCGAGACATCTCGCATTGCAGGGATTGGATTTTACCGATGACGCTAAGCAGTTATTGATCGGATATGCTGACGGTGACGCACGGCGTTTACTCAATTTTCTGGAGCAAATAAAAACCGCAGCGGCAACCGAGGGTGTTACAGAAGTAGGGGTGGATTATATCCATAGCGCGATTTCTCATGGCATGCGCCGTTTTGACAAAAGCGGGGATGAATTTTATGATCAAATTTCGGCGCTTCATAAATCGCTCCGGGGTTCCAGTCCGGATGCCACGCTTTACTGGATGTGCCGTATGCTGGATGGTGGCGCAGATCCGCTTTACATCGCGCGGCGGTTGATTCGAGCCGCAGTAGAGGACATTGGCCTGGCCGATCCGCGTGCATTGCGTATAGCACTGGATGCTTCCGAGACTTACGAGCGCCTGGGCAGCCCGGAGGGTGAACTGGCATTGGCGCAAGCGGCGTTGTATCTTGCTTGCGCGCCAAAGAGCAACGCCGCCTACCTCGCGTATAATAAGACCCGGTCTTTTATTGCCGGCGACAAGTCGCATCGCGTACCTGAGCATTTGCGTAATGCGCCTACCAAGCTTATGAAGGAATTAGGCTTCGGACGTGAGTATCGCTACGCTCATGATGATCCTGAAGCCTACGCCGCTGGAGAAAATTATTTTCCGGAAAACATGCCTGTGGTTAAATTTTATGAGCCGACTGCGCGTGGGCTCGAGGGAAAAATTTCGGAAAGGCTGGCGCACTTGCGTGAGCTGGATAAGCAGGCGAAAAAGAAAGCCTAGGTTATTCTCCAGACTGTAGGATACCTCTACGAATTTCAGCACGTTTTTTTGGGATTTGCATGCTAGATATTCAGTTATTACGCACCGATCTGGTGAATGTTGCCAGCCTACTTGCCACACGCGGCTATACTTTCCCCGTTACGGAATTCAACTCACTAGAAGCAGAACGTAAAATTCTTCAGACCCGTACCCAGGAATTTCAAGCGCGAAGAAACGACACTTCCAGGCAGATTGGCAACGCTAAAGGCAGAGGTGAAGATGTTACCGGTATCCTGGCGGAGGTGGCTCACCTCGGCGACGAACTGAAGCAGGTCGAAGCTCAGCTCGAACAAACTCAAACGGCATTGCAGCATATACTGCTGCAAATTCCCAATTTGCCGCATGTCAGCGTGCCGGTGGGGAATAGCGAAGCCGATAATCGGGAGGTGCGCCGTTGGGGAACACCGCGCTCATTTGATTTTACGGTGAGGGATCATGTGAGCATTGGCGAGAGTCTGGGATTACTCGATTTCCAGACTGCCACGAAGCTTACCGGTGCGCGTTTTAGCCTGATGACAGGCGGGCTTGCACGTCTTCATCGTGCGCTTGCGCAGTTCATGCTGGACACGCACACGCAGGAGCATGGCTATACCGAGACATATGTGCCGTATCTGGTCAATGCCGAGAGTCTGCGTGGTACGGGGCAGTTGCCGAAGTTTGAAGAAGATTTATTTAGAGTTCCTCGGATAAAAGACGAGGTGGAAAACAGTGCGTATCAAAGGGCCAAGGCGGAGCAAGGAGAATTTTATCTGAGAAGTGGATTTTCGGTTCGGGAAGAAAATTGGTATTTAATTCCCACGTCAGAAGTCCCGCTTACTAACACCGTGCGCGATGAAATTGTTGCGCTCGAATCATTGCCCATTAAGCTTACTGCGCATACGCCGTGTTTCCGCTCCGAAGCGGGCAGCTATGGCAGAGATACACGCGGTATGATCCGCCAGCATCAGTTCGATAAAGTGGAGTTAGTGCAAATCGTGCACCCGCAACAATCCTATAAAGCGCTGGAGGAACTTACGGGGCATGCCGAAAGAATTCTTCAGAAACTGGAGCTGCCTTATCGCATAATGGTGCTTTGCACCGCCGACATGGGCTTTGCAGCCGCCAAAACATTCGACATCGAAGTATGGCTACCTGAGCAAAATACCTATCGTGAAATTTCTTCCTGCAGTAACTGCGAGGCATTTCAGGCGCGGCGCATGCAGGCGCGCTTTCGCAACGAGAAAGGCAAACCGGAACTATTGCATACACTGAATGGCTCAGGATTGGCGGTGGGCCGAACCCTAGTGGCTATTCTGGAAAACTTCCAGAATGCCGATGGCAGCGTATCGATTCCTAAAGTACTACAACAATATATGGCCGGTCTTGACCGGCTCACAGCGTAGGACTAAAAGTAAATTTAGCATCAATCATCTCATCCCTTCAGGAGGTTTTTCACTATGCAGAACGAAACCGGTAGCGAAGTCGCTCATGACACAGCTGCGGACACGTCCGCGCTTGAAGCCGAAGTACGCAGCACTATTGCGCAGGGCGGTGACGTTAAGCGGGCGGTGCAACACCTGACGCTTCAGAAGCTGAGCGAGAAAAACCATGATCTTGAATCGTTAGGCCGCGTCATGACGGCTGTGATGCAAGGTGTGCGTGAGGATGCGCAGCAAAAGCTGAAACACACATCTGTGCAGACGCAGGCATCACTGGCACAGATTACCGATGCCGTTGCCGGGCTCGATGCAGCGCTGGCGCAGCTTGCCGAAGCATCGAAGCTGGCTGTCGAGGAAGCGGCGGGCCGGGCTGAAAAATTTTCCCATGAAGAACTCGCGCGGGCGCGAACCGAACTGGAAAGCCTGGAGGCTTTATTCCTGGATACCCTCAAAGTCTCGGCCTCGGCCGCCAAGGGAGCGGTGGCGGATACCCTGCATGATCTGTTCGCCCACGCAAAGCGCAACGGCACCGCTGTCGGGAGTCAGCTGAAGGATACTCTGGCAGTTATTGCTCACCAGATGACTTTGGTTGGCCACACCCAGTTTCAAGAAGGCATACATTTCACTCAGGCCACCGCTGATCTTATGCGTAAAGTTGCCGCTGGTTTGCTCACGGGTATTGCAGAGCGAGTTAAACCAGGCGATAACTCCAAAGGAACATAAT
>JBDTWQ010000190.1:0-1775 GCA_040006595.1 Nitrosospira sp. | reverse complement strand
TGCCAGGCACCTCAGCTTGATTCCTAGCAGCCTGTCGGACTTCTCATCAATTTTTGCCTATAACCCTGCATTAGCGGGTAAATTTGATCGTGTTTTCAGTTTGAAAAGCTTTTGATGCGTAATGCTGTTGCTGTATTGCGCATCCTGCTCGCGGAAAGGATTGGTTTGCACGAATACCTGGATCGGCTTTGCAGACAGAATTTTCCCGGCGCAGCTTTTCCGCCGCGCTGCTCATGTAGCTGGCAACGGATTCGCACAATTGCGGCAAGGCATGCACCAGCTGCCCAAACGAGCGCGAGGAAATGATTTGCTTCCTGGGCGACGCAACTTCTTCCAGCGCCAGGCACGATAGGCCGCGCAGCTATGAGGTGGAGAAAATAGGAATTTAGTCAGTCAGACATTGCCAGATGCAATGGGTGGCTGGGCATGCGAATATTGCCATGAGCCGGATTTATAATTATCGCAAAACCTTGCCAAAAGATAGCCCGACGTTTAAGTTGAGGTACTAAAGTTTAGAATTAGATCCAATACGGTCCTTCGTCAGATACTCAGCCAACCATAGACAATTCTGCGCAGCCAGTTACTAATCGCATCCTGTGCGGTTTAATAGGGGCAACTCTAGATGGTTCAGCGACTGGAAAAGAGCGACCCTAAATCGACTTATGATAAATCTTTAAAATCCGAAAGGATAAGTTCGCTTAAACGCGGTTTCTCGATTCCATATCCTTGCGCGTAATCCACGCCGATCTTTTCTAGTGCGGTCAGGATTGCATCGTTCTCCACAAACTCCGCGATTGTCTTGATATGCATGACATGCCCTATATGGTTAATGGCCTCGACCATCGCGTAGTCGATAGGGTCATCGACCATGTCCTTCACGAAACTACCATCTATTTTCAGGTAGTCGACCGGCAAGTGCTTCAAATAAGCGAATGAGGACATGCCGCTCCCAAAATCATCCAACGAAAACCGGCAACCGAGTTCTTTTAATCTACTAACCAATACGGTTGCCTGGGCCAGGTTGGAAATTGCGGACGTTTCCGTGATTTCAAAACAAATGCCAGTGGGCGGAATCTTAAAACGATCGAACTGCGCCACCACAAATTCATAAAAATATTCATCGCAGATCGAATCACCCGAAAGATTGATGGCACATGTGCCCACCGCTGTGTTCGGCGGATGGCGCCGCTCGTATTGCGCGAAAGCGGTCGTGATTACCCATCGATCGAGTTGCGGCATGAGGCCGTAACGCTCGGCAGCGGGTATAAAAACCATGGGGGGCACCAGGTTCCCATCTTCATCCTGCATGCGCAATAACATTTCATAGTGTTCCCCTTCCGCGCAATTATCTGCGAGTGGCAATATTTTTTGCGAGTACAGCACGAACCTCTCTTCTTTAAGAGCTTTCTGTATCCGCCCCACCCATCCCATATCGCCATGGCGTTGCGCAATCCCCATATCTTCCACTGTATAGATTTGTACCCGATTGCGACCTTTATCTTTTGCGAGATAGCAAGCTGCATCCGCCATCTGCAAAATATCAGGGAGGGTTTCGCTTCCATTGGCGAAGGTTACCAACCCAATGCTTATGCCGAGTTGAAATGCTTCTTCTTTCCAGACAAAGTTGAATTCCTGTACCGATTTCCTTAAAAGTTCAGCCACACGAAGCGCGGGTTGCGTCGGGCAACCTTCCAGCAATAAACCAAATTCATCTCCCCCCACCCGCGCCAGGGTGTCATTTGTACGGAGTTGGCCTTGGAGAATGCTGGTTATCA
>JBDTWQ010000189.1:0-5297 GCA_040006595.1 Nitrosospira sp. | reverse complement strand
TATGCCAACACCGATATGGAAAGAAAAAGCGGAAGAAATGAACGTGGAAGCGGATGCCCGAGCCGATTCATTTCTCGACAAACTGAAAGCATCAAAATGGACGGGCGCCATTCTGCTTGCCGGCGCTGCGGTTGTAATCGTAATCCTGATGAGCCTGTTCTGACATGATGGATGATGACAGCGATCAAAAGACCGAGCGCCCGGAGAGACGGCGCGGTCCTTCCACCTACACCCTGTCATTCGGTGGAATTATTGCGGTAGCGGGTCTCGCTGCATCGGGCGTTGCCACTTACAACTCTTTACAGAATGATATCGCCACCTTGAAACGCGGCGAGTTCTATCAGGAAAGAACCAACGAGCGCCTGAGCGAGGAGGTCAAATCCGTGAGAGTGGAGCAGCGGGAAACGATGAAGGAATTTAACGAAAAACTGGACAGGATCATCGAACAATGGCCCCGCGGGAGAAAACAATGAGATACCTTGCCGGCGTCCTGTTCTTATCTTCCTGCGCCATGCTGGCGCCTGCGCCAGTGGAGGACCGCCCCGCAGAAACACATGGCTCCGCGGCCAATCCCGAGGTTAATCCCGATCCGTCCGAGAGCCAGTCCGAGGCCCGCAAACCGAAACAGAAGTCTCCGCCTGCCCCTCCAACCGAAGTCTCATCCTGTGCCAATCTGGATGCAGGCGATTTGAAGGCGACCATAAAGGCGAAGCTCGACTGCATCACGGAACGCGCCAAATGATAGTCATGCATTAGCTGGCTGAACCACTGGAAAATTGAATTCCGACCTGAAGGTTATGAAAAATGATTAATCCGTCTCCAACGCAGGTGCGGTCCACAATCGCCGTAATGGTGCTGGCCGCATCCACTCTTGTGGGAATCGCCCTGCACGAAAGCTATCAGGATGAAGCTTATATTCCCGCGCCCGGCGATGTACCTACGATTGGTTTTGGATCCACCGGGGGTGTCAGGATGGGCGACAGGACAACCCCGGCACGATCCCTCGTCAGGCTGCTTGACGAGGTTGAGGGCGTCTACGCAACCGGGGTGAAAAAGTGCGTTACCGCGCCCTTGTATCAATACGAGTACGAGGCCTATGTAAGCCTGGCCTACAACATCGGTGTTGCAGCATTTTGCCGCAAGGCAAAGCCCGGCAGTCCCCCCAATCTGATCGATCTGATCAATGCGGAGAAATACGCGGAAGCCTGCGAACGCATAGAGGCGTTCAAGTATGGGCCGGGGCGAAAAGTATTGCCAGGCCTGGTAA
This sequence comes from Nitrosospira sp., assembly GCA_040006595.1. GTDB lineage: Bacteria > Pseudomonadota > Gammaproteobacteria > Burkholderiales > Nitrosomonadaceae > Nitrosospira. Next base: position 4,030 of record JBDTWQ010000189.1, on the reverse strand, counting down.
AAAGACGGGCAGAAGAACGGGCCGTCTGCGAGGGAAAGAAGCCATCCCGGCAAGCCGATGGCCTGTCGAGAAAACCGGGTAACCCGGTATGACCACGTTCAGGATTGCCGGTTTCTCCGGACTTGTGCCAAGACTGGCAAAGCAGTTGCTGGCATCAAACCAGGCGCAAATTGCAACGAATTGCACGCTGACCTCCGGCGATCTGCGCCCGATAAATGCGCCGAGTCTCGTTTTCTCTCCGGTCATGGATGGCGACATCATATCGATGTTCCGCATGGAGAAGGATGGAAACGAGAAATGGCTGGCATGGAGCGCGGATGTGGATGTGGCGCGTTCTCCCATCGCGGGAAATTCGTCGAGGCGTTTTTATTACACCGGAGACGGCGAGCCGCGCACGTCGGATTTCGATCTGGCGAGCGTTGGGTCCGTCTCGTCCCCTTCCGCCTCGGGTTGTTATGTGCTTGGCGTAACTCAGCCGGTAACCGCCCCCCTCGTAACACCAGCGGAGGGCACCGGCGCAACGGTTACCCGCTCTTACGTTTATACGTACGTCACGCAATGGGGCGAAGAGTCGAAACCATCTCCCGCTTCGCCGGTCACCACCGGAAAGGTGGATTCCACCTGGTTGCTTTCCGCAATGGATACCGTGCCGCCAAATTCCGGAACCGTCTCGGCAGCGGTCAAGGACACACCCATGGCCGGGCGGGTTACCGTGACGCTCGACACGGTATCGGGGTTGCGCGCGGGGGAAGATATCATATTCGCATCCGTGGCAGGGATGACAGATCTGAATGCCAAATTCAAATTGATAAGCGTGGATACGGCAACAAAAAAAATAGTCGTGGCGCTGGCTACCGCCCAGACCTTCGCCGCTGGTGGTACCGAAGCTACCTGGGCGCGATCCGCGCCGCACAACACATCCGGCATGAGCAAACGGATTTACCGGACCCTGACTACTTCCAGCGGCACGGAATACCATTACGTCGTCACCGTGCCGGCGGCAACGGCCATATATAGCGATACCGCGCCGGACTCCGCCGTGGCGAGTGGGGAAGTGCTGCCGTCAGCAACATGGGATATGCCGCCTGCCGATATGAAGGGAATCGTAATTCTGGCGAATGGTATCGCGGCCGGTTTCGTTGGCAACGAAGTGCTTTTCTCCGAACCGTTCAAGCCCTACGCATGGCCTGCCGGCTACCGGCAGACCTACGATCAGAACATCGTGGCGATAGGCGTGAGCGGAACCACTCTGGTTGGCATGACAACCGGAAACCCTTTCACCATTACCGGCGTCGAGCCGGTGACCATGGGCGGCGGCATGGAAAAGCTCGGCGTTGCATGGCCCTGCATGGCCAAGCGCGGCGTGGCGAGTTTCGCGTTTGGCGTCGGCTACCCCGCACCCCAAGGCATGGTAATTATCGGGACAAACAGCGATATTGTAACCAAGGATTTGTTCACGCAAAAGGAATGGTCAGAACTCAATCCTGGAACGTTCATCGCGGCTTCTGCCGATAACCGGTATTACTGCGGTTACTCCGTGAATGATAGCTCACTGATGTTTGTTATCGACAAGGCTGAGAACGCGTCGTTTATCAAGGTCAATCAGAAAATTACGGCCATATGGGCGGACCCCGCCACGGGCAAGCTCTATGTGGCCGCTGACAAAAAGATATATCAGTGGGAAGGCGATGTCGGGACAAAACTTTTCTATGAATGGAAAAGCCGGAAATTCGTTACCGCACCACCCGTCAATTATGGCGCCGCGAAGATAGACGCCGATTTCGATATGCCGGAAGCGGAACTGGCTTCCGCGCGGAGCGCTTATAACACCGCGATTGCCGCAAATCAGGCGCTGATCGTTTCGGGCGCCATGGACGACGGCCTGGGCGATTCCGCGCTGGGCGAGTATGAAATCGGCGGCGACGCCATGCAGGCGATTCCTCCATTGCGTATCGATTCCCTGCAGTTCCAGTTATGGGCGGACGGCGTGTTGAGGTTCACCAGCCAGGTCGATAGCAGCCGCGCTTTCCGCCTCCCCGCAGGCTACAAAGCCGATAACGTGGAGATTGCGCTGTCCGGAAACGTGAAGGTTGCCGGCGTGGTACTTGCCGAGACCATGGATGGGCTGAGACAGGCCTGATCAATGTGTAATATACGCCGCTCAGTTCCCCCAGCGGGCTGAGCGTTTTTTTTGACTATGGAAGGAGTATGACAATGGCGAAATATGTTCATTCTGATGTCCTGGATGGCGGCCTCAACGCAATCAAAGGTAGTGCGGCCCGCATGCTATTGCTCAAGGCGTATGCTCCCGCGGACAGCTACGCGACAGTCATGAGCAATGCAATCTGCACGCTAGCCGTCGCGAATGGTGATTTTACCTTGTCGGGGGCTGATGGCGCGGCGCGCGTCCTCACCATCGCGGCCCGGAGCGGGACGGCTTCTGCAAATTCTGGTGCTACGCCAGATCTGCATATCGCCTTCACTGACAATGTGAGCAAGGTTTTATGGGTGACGGATGAGACTTCGGATCAGGTTGTTTCGTCCGGAAACACGGTTAACTTCCCATCGCTCACCTACACCAGCGGACAACCGGCTTAATCAGATAATTGACCGTGACGAAACCATTGATGAACGATTATTTGCAGAGCTGAACGGTGATTCCGCTGATCGCGGCAAACACTATCCATCTCTCTGTGATGAGCTGTGATGAGCGTGCGGGGCATCTGCACGCGATGATCCGGAAGCTCCACTTTCATAAGGAACTGATATGGCGTTAACAAAAACAGCGCGCACTTTAGTTGCCAGCGTCTCGAATGGGGCTGGTTCCAAGACACGCGGCAGGCTGGATATGAATGCTGTTCAGGGCGGCGGCTTCCTGACCATAAAAATGATCAATGGCGGCACTGGCCCGACAGTACAATGCACATGCAATATCCTCATTGCGCACAATGCGACGTTGCCCGCAGCAGCCTCGGCGGGGACTGACTGGAAAACCATCGCTTCCTATGGCGGGGGCACTGTTGCGAATTACCCAACTGAAATAGGTATACCCATTGATCCTTCGATCATGTGCCTGGAAGTTGAGTTCACCGGTAATACCGGGCAAGCGGTAACGGTTGAAGCGTATCTGAGCGAACTGACTGCAGCGGTTTAAAATGGGGTTGATAGCACTCCCGCAGAGGTTTACCAGTCAGCCCCAATATGTTCCCAGGTTGGCGGAAGCCTATCAGGATGCCGAGTTGCTATCATTATTCAATGATGGCAGCGGCCAGGATATAGCCAAAGGCAATCACCTGATACCTGGCGTCGCGCCGTCTCCGGCAGCCCGGCAGCACGGTAAAACTTTAAGCTTTGACGGAAGCTCACAGTACCTTTTAAGCACTCGTACTATAGCGCCAGGAACACAATTCACTGTATTTGCATGGGTTCGTCCTGCCGCGCTTAATATTTCCTACAGACGAATAGTAGAAACAGCCTATGACACGGGATTCTATCTAGGCTCGAACACAGGCTCGCAATATGCGTGGATCGTTAATAACGCTTTATTGGAAGGATGCATCGGTGGACAGCAAGTAGCCGGGCAGCGTGATTTTGTATGCGGCGTATTCGACGGCGCTAATCGTATCCTGTATGTCAACGGTGTCCAGGTAGCCAGCAGCACGGCAGCATCGCCCTCCGCTGCAATACAGGTTTCGATCAGCAGATGGACGGCGGGCAGCGGAGGTTACTACTGGAACGGCGATATAGATACCGTTGGCGTGTTCAACAGGGCGTTCCCGGCATCAGAGATCTGGTCGCTCTATCAGGACCCATGGCGCTTGCTCAAGGCTCCGCCCAGACGGTTATGGCCTGCAGGTAGCAGCAATCTCACCGGCGCTACCTCAATTCAAACAAACGCTGGTAGCATAGCTGCAATCGCGCAGGTTTGTGCTCTGACAGGTGCTGCATCTTCTCAGGTCAACATCAGCGGTAGCGTAGCGGTAACCATCGACGCGAATATTCATGTTGTTGGCGCAGCATCAACACAAGC